>JANMXB010000561.1:0-9672 GCA_031380765.1 Pseudomonadota bacterium
GTTCCTGATCTGGGGCGGCTACATCGCGATGATGACCGGCTGGCCACCGAAGGTGGCGAATAATTTCGCCAAGCTCGCACCGGGCTTCGTGCCGCACTTTGCGTGGCTGCCTTTCGCGACCGCCCTGATGCTCGGCCTGCTTTGGCTCTTCCTCGTGTTTCGCCTGCCGCCTGCGCCGTCGCGCAGCGCAACGCGCTGGGCCGCGGGCGTCGTGCTTTTCTGGGGCACGTTCGCCACGCTGTGGATGCCGTGGGCCGACCACATCAAGACCTATCGCAACGTTGCGCTTCAGTTGAAGTCGAACCTGCCATCGGGCGACCCTTGTGTCGCGGGCAGGAATTTCGGCGTGCCCCAGCGCGCCGCGCTCAGCTACCATGCGGGGCTGCGCATACTGGGGCCGCAATCGGAGGCCCGCTGCAGCTTCCTGGTGGTCCAAGGCACCCCGAAGCACGAACGCGACGCGCCCGGCCCCGGTTGGGCCAAGGTTGCCGACATCGGGCGCTCGGGCGACAAGGCCGAGCGCTTCAGGCTCTATCGAAGGGAAAAATGACCACCCTCACGCAAACCACCGCGTGGCGCGCGCTCCAATCGCATTCCGACGCGATGAAGGAGACGACGCTTGCCCGGTTGCTGGCCGAACCGGCGCGTAATCGCCAATGCGTGGTGCGGGCCGCCGGCGTGGAGTTCGACTGGTCGCGCCAGAAAGCCAATGCCGAAACCCTGCTGCTCCTGTCCCGCCTCGCCACCCAGCAGGACTGGGCCGGATGGCGCGCAAAAATGTTTGCGGGCGAGCCGATCAACGGGACCGAAGACCGGCCCGCGTGGCACGTGGCCCTGCGCCGTGGCGACGACGCTCCGGCCGAAGTGCGCGACACCCTCGGCGCAATGCGCCGGTTGGCCGATGCGCTGCGCGCCGGGCGATTGAAGGGCGCGACCGGCAAGACCATCGCGCATGTGGTGCATATCGGCATCGGCGGCTCGGACCTCGGGCCGCGCATGGCGCTCGATGCGCTGGATGAATTCCGTGACGCCGCGCTGCGCTTCGATTGCGTCGCCAATATCGACCCCGCCGACCTTGGGCGCGTGCTCGCCCGCTGTGATGCCGAGCGAACCCTGTTCGTTGTCGCCTCGAAAACCTTCACCACGCAGGAAACGCTTGCCAATGCGACGGCGGCGAGGACATGGCTGTCGGCAAAACTCCCCGCCGGCGGCCAGACCCATGCGCACTTCGTTGCATCGACGGCAAACGTCGATGCGGCGCGGACCTTCGGCGTAGCCGCCGCAAACATCCTGCCGACCTGGGACTGGGTCGGGGGCCGCTATTCGATCTGGTCCAGTGTCGGCGTCACGCTGATGTTCGCGATCGGTCCGGCCCGGTTCGACGAATTTCTCGCCGGCGCGGCCGAGGCGGACGCCCACTTCCTTTGCGCGCCGCTGGAGCAGAACATCCCCGCGTTGATGGCCCTCTTCGGCGTCTGGAACATCAATTTCAGCGGCGCGCGCGCGCACGCGGTGCTGCCCTATGCGCAGGCGCTTGGACAATTTCCGGCGTACCTGCAGCAGCTCGAGATGGAATCCAACGGAAAATCGGTGAGCCGCTCGGGCGAATCGCTCGACTACGCAACCGCGCCCGTGGTCTGGGGCTCGGCAGGTACGGCCGGTCAGCACTCCTTCTATCAGCTGCTGCACCAGGGCACCGCCGCTGTGCCGGCCGATTTCATCGTCGTGCGCGAGGGCAGTTACGACTCCGCGCGGCACGCGATTCTGAATGCCAATGCGCTCGCGCAGGCGCAAGCACTGGCCCTGGGCAGGCACGACGCCGCGCTCGAGGCGCACCGCCGCTACCCGGGCGACCGGCCCTCGTCCATGATCGGCATCGAGCGCCTCGACCCGCGCAACCTCGGGCGCCTGATCGCGCTGTACGAGCACAAGGTTTTCGTGCAAGGCATCGTTTGGGATATCAACAGCTTCGACCAGTGGGGTGTCGAATACGGCAAGCAGCTCGCTCACCGAATGCTTCACCCAGGCGACCAGCCATAACCAACAAGGAAAACATCCATGGACCAGGAAACATTCAATCTCGGCATCCGCAAGTTTCTCAAGATGGTGGGCGTCAACTCGCAGCGCGAGATCGAGCAGGCGGTCGGCAAGGCCCTCGAGGGCGGCCGGCTGAAAGGCGACGAGACCCTGGCGGCGCGCATGATGCTGGAGATACCCGAGCTTGGCCTCAAGGTGCCGTTCGATGGCGAGATCAAGCTAAAATAGTACGGAGCCGCATTTGCGCGTTTGAACGCACGCTGCGCGGCGTTCAACGCGCGTAAGGAGACGGGAATGAACAAAGCCAGAGATTTCGACCAGAGCGTGGTTGCCGAACTGCAGGCGCTGCTCGGCGACCGGATCACCACCTCGGTGGGCATCCGCGAGCACCATGGCAAGGACGAGTCCTACTTTCCGATCGCGCCGCCGGACGCCGTGGTGTTCCCGCACACGACCGAAGAGGTGCGCGACGTGGTGAACATCTGCCGCCGCCACCGGGTGCCGATGATCCCGTATGGCGTGGGCACTTCGCTCGAAGGCCATACGCTCGCGGTCGAAGGCGGCGTGTGCATAGATCTGTCGCAGATGAACAAGGTGCTCGCAGTCCACGAGGAGGACCTCGATGCGGTGGTCCAGGCCGGGGTCACACGCAAGGCGCTGAACGAGCATATCCGCCATACCGGCCTCTTCTTTCCGGTCGACCCGGGTGCCGACGCCACGCTTGGCGGCATGGCCGCGACGCGCGCCTCGGGCACCAACGCCGTGCGCTACGGCACCATGCGCGAAAACGTCCTTGCGCTGACCGTGGTTCTGGCCGACGGACGGATCATCCGCACGTCCAGCCGCGCAAAGAAATCCGCGGCGGGCTACGACCTCACGCGCCTGTTCGTGGGCTCGGAGGGCACGCTTGGCGTCATCACCGAAGTCACCGTCAGACTCTACGCCGTGCAGGAGGCCATGTCCGCTGCCGTGTGCGCGTTCGATTCGATCGACGGCTGCACCAAGACGGTCATCCAGGTCATCCAGGCCGGCGTGCCGATTGCGCGCTCGGAGATTGTGTGCGAGAACTCGATCGAGGCGATCAACCGGTACAGCAAGACCAGCTATCGCGTGGCGCCCACTTTGTTCTTCGAATTCCACGGCACCGCGGCCTCGGTGGTCGAGCAGGCCGAGATGGTGCAGGAGATCGCCAAGGAAAACGGCGGTATGGATTTCGTTTGGGCGACGCGCCCCGAAGACCGCACCAAGCTCTGGGAGGCGCGCCACAACGCCTACTTCGCGTGCCTGCAGCTGCGCCCGGGATCCCGCTCGGTCTCCACCGACGTCTGCGTCCCGATTTCGCGGCTGGCCGAATGCGTGGCCGAATCCATGGAAGACGTAAAAAGCTACGTGGCGCCGGTCCCGCTCATGGGACACGTCGGCGACGGCAACTTCCATCTCATGTTCCTCGTCGACCCGAACAATCCCGCCGAGCTCGAGCAGGCCAAGGCCTTCAACAAGCGCCTTGTGAAGCGGGCGATCGCCATGGAAGGCACGTGCACCGGCGAGCACGGCATCGGCCTGGGCAAGCAGGGATCGCTCGTCGAGGAGCACGGCGAAGCGGTGGACCTGATGCGCGACATCAAGCGGCTGTTCGACCCGGACAACCTGATGAATCCCGGCAAACTCATTCCGATGCAATCAGCGATGCAATGAGCGCCGAAAAGAACCTGAAAGCCCTTGGCATCACGCTCCCGGCGGTGTCGCCGCCAGTGGCCAACTACGTCAATGCAGTACAGACCGGCAATCTTCTGTACCTGTCCGGCAAAGGGCCGCTTGCGGTCGACGGCAAACGTCCCTCCGGCAAGCTCGGCCGCGAGTTCACGATCGAGCAGGGGTACGAGCACGCGCGCACGACGGGCCTGGACCTGATCGCCGTGATGAAGGCCGAGCTGGGCAGCCTCGACAGGGTGAACCGGATCGTCAAGGTGCTCGGCATGGTGAACTGCACGCCCGAGTTCACCGACCCGCCCAAGGTGATCAATGGCGCGTCGGACCTCTTCGTGGCGGTCTTCGGCGAGAAGGGCCGCCATGCCCGCTCGGCGGTCGGGATGAATTCGCTGCCGATGGGCATCCCCGTCGAGATCGAGGTGATCGTGGAAGTGGAACCGCCGGCGTCCCGCAAGGCGGCATCGAAAAAACGGGCCGCGCCGCGCGCCGCCGCGAAGCAAGCGCCCGCGCGCCGCCGCTGATTATTACTATTTTAGTATTCGAACTGGCCTGAGAGCGACTGCAGGAGCCAGTCTCCTGAAATAAATTTCGGACTTTCAGATCGTCATCACGGTCCTGCGGTAATACTTCAGCTCCTCGATCGACTCGAGGATGTCGGCCAGGGCCTCGTGCTTGTTGTGCTTGGCCATGCCCTTGGCCACCTCCGGCTTCCAGCGCTTGACCAGTTCCTTGAGCGTGCTCACGTCGACGTTGCGGTAGTGGAAGTAAGATTCGAGTACGGGCATCCAGCGCGCCATGAAGCGCCGGTCCTGGCAGATCGAGTTGCCGCACATCGGCGAAACGCCGCCCGGGACATGCTCCTTCAGGAATCCGGTTGCGAGGACCGCCGCGCCCGATTCATCGAGCGTCGAGGCCTTTACCTTGTCGATGAGCCCCGACTTGGCGTGGGTGGACTTGTTCCAGCCGTCCATGGCGTCGAGCACCGAGTCGGGCTGGTGCAGGACAAGGACCGGCCCTTCGGCGAGCACGTTGAGCTGCGCGTCGGTGACCACCATTGCGATTTCGATGATGCGATCCGCGTCGGGAACCAGACCGGTCATTTCCATGTCGATCCAGACGAGATTGTTCTGGTCCTGCGCCATCCGCTTCTCCTTGACCGGTATCGATGACTGCGCGTTGACTCGCGCTGACGTACCTATTACGAGGTATTCTCTCACGACGATGGAAGCATTCACCCCGAACGGATTCACCGCGGCCTTTCTGTGCGCGCTTGCGCTCTCGACGGCGACGCGCCTGTGGCTTGCGCTGCGCCAGATCGGTCACGTGATGCGCAACCGCGGCGCGGTTCCCGGAAGCTTCCTGTCGACGATCACTCTGCCGGCGCACCAGAAGGCCGCCGACTACAGCGTCGCAAAAAGCCGGCTGGGAATTGCCGACCTCCTGTTCGGCGCGGTGGTGCTTCTCCTGCTCACGCTGGGCGGCGGAGTGCAGTGGATCGCGGAGCAGTGGGCGCGCGTGCTCGATCCGGCCGGTTACTGGCACGGCGTCGCGCTGGTGATGAGCGTGGTCGCGCTGCTTGCGGTGCTCGACCTGCCGCTGACGGTCTACCGCACCTTCGTGGTCGAGGCGAAGTTCGGCTTCAACCGCATGACGCCCGCGCTTTTCGTCGCCGACCTCGTAAAGCAGACTCTGCTCGGCGCGGCGCTCGGGGTCCCGCTGCTCCTTGTCGTGCTGTGGCTCATGGCAAGGATGGGAGGCCTCTGGTGGCTCTACGTCTGGCTGGCCTGGATGGGGTTCAACCTCCTGGTGCTCACGATCTATCCGACCTTCATTGCGCCCATCTTCAACCGCTTCACGCCGCTGTCCGACCCGTCCCTCGCCGTGCGCATCGAGCAGCTCCTCGCACGCTGCGGATTCAAGTCGCAAGGCCTGTTCGTTATGGACGGTTCCAAGCGCTCGTCGCACGGCAACGCCTACTTCAGCGGATTCGGCGCCGCCAAGCGCATCGTGCTCTTCGATACGCTGCTCACGCGCCTGGCGCCTGCCGAGATCGAAGCGGTGCTGGCGCACGAACTCGGTCACTTCAAGCGCCACCATGTCTGGAAGCGCGTGGCCGTGCTTTTCGCCATGAGCCTGGGCATGCTCTGGATCCTGGGCCGGCTGATCGGCGAGGACTGGTTCTACGCGGGCCTGAATGTGCAGATGCACGGCACGGCAATGGCGCTGGTGCTCTTCTTCCTGGTCGTGCCGATGTTTACTTTCTTCGTGCAGCCGCTGACGAGCCTGTACTCGCGCAAGCATGAGTTCGAGGCCGATGCCTATGCCGCGGTTCACGCGAGCCCCGCCGACCTCGTCCACGCGCTCGTAAAGCTGTACCAGGACAATGCCGCCACGCTTACGCCGGACCCGCTGCACTCGGCATTTTACGACTCGCATCCGCCGGCCGCGACGCGCATCGCGCGCCTCCAGCAGATGCCCGCCGCCTGAAGTGACGCCGTGAGCGATCTTGCGAAAAGGAAGTGTGTGCCATGCGAAGGCGGCACCATGCCCTACCCTGAAGCGCAGGCGAAGGAAATGCTGGCTTCGCTCAAGGGCTGGATCATCGAGAACAACACACTCGTGAAACTCTATCCCTTCACGAACTACTACCAGACGATGGCCTTCGTGAACGCGCGTGCCTGGATCTCCCACCGCGAAGACCACCATCCGGACCTGTCGGTGGGCTATAACAAGTGCCGCGTCGAATACAGCACCCACGCGATCGGCGGGCTGTCGGAAAACGACTTCATCTGCGCCGCCAAATGCGACATGCTGTTCTCATTGTGACCAGCCGGTCATGACGTTCGCGCGAGAGGAGGCGTGAGCGCGGCGCTGTTTCACGGCACCGTCGTTGCAGGTTTCGGCCGGGAGTGCCTTGTACGGGTGGACGGCGGCGAACTCCTGCGCTGCCAGGTCCGCGGCCGCCAGATCCAGCCTGCATGCGGGGACCGGGTCCAGCTCGCGCGCAGCTCGGCCGACCAGGGTGTGGTGGAGGCAGTGGGGCCGCGCACCAACGAATTCTCCCGCGCGGTCCACTTCCGCCGCAAGGTCCTTGCAGTCAACGTCTCCCAGCTGGTGATCCTGCTGGCCTGCGAGCCTTCGTTTTCCGACGAGCTCATCTGCCGCATGCTGGTGGTGGCCGAGCACGCCGGCTTGCCAACGGTGATGGTCCTCAACAAGGTCGACCTCGTCGAGCAACGCGAGCGGGCCCTCGCGATGCTCACCCCGTTCCGCGGCCTTGGCTACCCGCTGGTTGAGCTTGCCGGAAAAATCGACGTGGAACCGCTGCGTGCGTACCTCTCCGGATACCGCAGCCTGTTCACCGGCCAGTCAGGCATGGGCAAGTCGACTCTGGTGAAAGCTCTCGTGCCGGACGCGGAGGTGAGAATCCGGGAAATCTCGGTTTTTCTCGATGCCGGCAAGCAATCGACCACCGGGTCGCGGCTTTATCCCGTGGCCCCCGGCACCGAGATCATCGATACCCCGGGCGTCGCCGAATTCGGATTGGCCGGAATGGACTATCTCCACATTGCCGAGGGCTTTCGCGAGTTCACGCCGTACCGCGGCGCATGCCGGTTTCAGAACTGCCGCCACCTCAACGAGCCGGGCTGCGCGCTGCATGCGGCCGCCGAGACAGGATCGATCCACGCGCGGCGCCTCGCGCTCTACCAGCGGATCGTGCTTGCGGAGGAGGCCGCCGGGACGCGCCGATGACGCGCATCTTCGCCTCGCTGAGCCTCGCCGAAGTGCATCACGCGAAAAACCTTCTCGACTCGGCCGGGGTCCGCAGCTTCGTCAAGAACGAAATGCTGGCCTCCGCGATCGGCGAGCTTCCATTCGCCGATTGCCAGCCCGAGCTCTGGCTTGCGGACCCGGCGGATGCCGAACTCGCGCGGCGCCTGCTGACCGAAGGCCCGCTCGCGCCATCGGAGAAGGGCGACGTCTGGCAGTGCGGCTGCGGCGAAATCCAGGAGGCGCAGTTCACCCAGTGCTGGCGCTGCGCACGCTACCGGCAGCGCTGACGGCGCCGGCCGAACGGGCGGGTCAGCCGAAAATCCTGGCGACGGCAAGCAACGCGAGCAGGAACACCCAGACCACCAGTGATCGCCAGAGGAGGCCCACCGTGCCGTCGAGAAAAGGCACGTCCGCGCTCTCGCCAAGCCCAAGATCCGGACGCGGTTCGACGCTGCCGTCGGCCTCCGCCAGCGGCATTCCAAGGCGCACACCCAGCGCACCCGCACCCGCGGCCAGCACTATCCCGAGCTTCGGATCCGCCCATCCCGCGGCCTGGGTGCGCCAGCAATAGATCGCGTCTTCGAAGTCGCCCACCACCGCAAAAGCGATCGCGGTAAGCCGCACGGCCGGCCATTCCATGGCGACGTGGACGCGCCTGGCGAATGTGCCGAAATTGCCTTGCGCGCTCCAGCGGCGCGCGAGGAACCCGGCGAGCCGATACAGGATTGCCCCGCCCGGACCGGGCATCAGCATGAACCAGAACAACACTGCAAACACGTGCTGGTGCGAAGCGGCGAGCGCTTCCTCGATCGACAGCCGGACGATCTCCTCTTTCGAGCGGTGCATGGCGGATTCGCCGCGCCAGGTGCCGATCAGCTCCCGGGCGCGCTCGAGATTGCCCGCCTTGAGCTCCAGCTGGATCGCGGTGAAGTAGTGGCTGAACTGGCGGAATCCCAGCGTCACGTAGAGCGCCGCGATATTCAAGGCAAGCGCAAACAGCGGGTGAAGCCAGAGCAGAACGTAGTACAGCGCAAGCGAGCCGAGGACCAGCGGCGCGGCGGCGACCAGCCACGCGATCCGGCCGTGACGTGATTCGCCCGCGTTGAAGGTGTTCTCCAGCCAGTTGGCGTATCGCGCGAGCAGCGCGTGATAGGTCTTGCGCTCGACGAGCGGCCGCCACTGCTCGAGCAGCAGTGCAATGATGATCGCGACGACGCTCATTGTTGCCGGGTTTGAACAGGAGAAACGGGGAACGCGCAAGATATCACACGCCCGCCGCTTCGCTGGAGCGCAATGCGGGCCCCGCGCGCTTCAGGACATCAGGAACCGATGCAAATTCACAAGGATGCCGGCGGTCGCGCCCCAGATATAGCGGCTCTCGAACGGGATCGCGAAAAAAAAACGCTCCTCGCCTTCGAACTCGCGCGAATGCTTCTGATGGTTGCGCTCATCGAGCAGGAACGCGAGGGGCACCTCGAACACCTCGGCCACTTCGTTGCGGTCCGGATTCAATTCGAACGGCGGCTGCACGATTCCGACTACCGGGGTTATGCGGTAGCCGGTGCGCGTGTGGTAGTCCGAAAGCCTGCCGAGGAGCTCGATTCGCCCGGCCGCGAGGCCAACCTCCTCCCACGTCTCGCGCAACGCGGTGCGCTCCGCGCTGGCATCGCGCGCTTCGGCCCGCCCGCCGGGGAAGCTTATCTGGCCGGAGTGGTTCTTGAGGTGGGCAGTGCGTTGTGTGAAGAGAATCGTGGGTTCGGGTACGCGGTCGACAATCGGTATGAGGACCGAGGCTGCCAGAAGCTTGTCGGCGCCGGGCCGTGTGCCCTGATCGCCGTAGATCGTATCCGCCGTGGTCCCGCTGCGGGCGAACCGCTCCCGTAACCTGCTCAGGTCGATGCGCCCGGGATCCTGGATTATCCGCATTGCCTGCCAAGGCGGCATAAATGAAAACGCCGTGACCCGTGGGTCACGGCGCGGGTCCACGAGGCGGCGCTACTTGATGGCCTGAAGCTTGTCGTACACATCCTTGGGCCAGGGCAGCGCACTGCCGTCGGGTTGCTTGCCTTCCATGTAATACTTCTGCACTGCGGCGATGAACGGCTTGCGGTCGATCCTGACCACGGTCTTGC
Source organism: Pseudomonadota bacterium (assembly GCA_031380765.1). Classification (GTDB taxonomy): domain Bacteria; phylum Pseudomonadota; class Gammaproteobacteria; order Burkholderiales; family SG8-39; genus SZAS-79. Next base: position 9,654 of record JANMXB010000561.1, read on the forward strand.
CGCGCTTCTCGAATTCACC
>JANMXB010000142.1:0-4183 GCA_031380765.1 Pseudomonadota bacterium
CCGCAAACGGGCACGCCGGCAGCCGCCGCGTCGCGCACGACCGAGCCTGAAAGCGGCAAACCCGGGCTGATACACACGAGGTCGACCTCGTCGAGCAACCGCGGGCTGAATTCGCCGCAGCGCGCGTCAGCCTCGGGCACCTGCGCCCTTAGCGAAGCGAGCTGGGGAGGGTCGGCCCGCGTGTCCGCAACCCGTACTTTGCCTCCCTCGCGCGCGACCCATTTCGCCACCGACAGGCCCGTGTCGCCGAGGCCGAGCACCAGCACCCGATGGCCGCCGAATGAAATGCGGCGGGGGGGGGCGAGCGCCGGGCCCGGGCGCTCGGGCGTGTGCAGCGGGGCCTGAACCGCCCTCATCTGAGCTTCAAGGTGGACAGGCCGAACAGCACCAGCATCATGGTGATGATCCAGAACCGGACCACCACCTGCGACTCCTTCCAGCCTTCGAGCTCGTAGTGGTGATGCAGCGGCGCCATCCGGAAGATGCGTTTGCCGCCGGAGAACTTGAAGTACAGCACCTGGATCATCACCGACAGGGTCTCGGCGACGAATACGCCTCCCATGATGAACAGCACGATCTCCTGGCGCACGATGACCGCGATGGTGCCGAGCGCCGCGCCAAGCGCGAGCGCACCGACGTCGCCCATGAACACTTCGGCCGGATAGGTGTTGAACCACAGAAACCCCAGCCCCGCGCCGGCCAGGGCTCCGCAGATCACTATCAGTTCGCCCGCACCCGGAATGTACGGCAGGCCGAGATATTTCGAGAACACGGAGTGGCCCGCGACATAGGCGAAGATGCCCAGCCCGCTGCCGACCATCACGGTCGGCATGATCGCCAGGCCATCCAGGCCATCGGTGAGGTTCACCGCGTTCGATGTCCCCACGATCACGCAGAAAGTGAGCGCGATGAACCCGAACGTACCCAGCGGATAGGCGACATGCTTGAAGAACGGCACGATAAGCTCGTTGAGCGCGGGCATGGTGCTCGCGTTGAGCGCGAGGTAGCACGCCGCGGCCAGGCCGAAGACCGACTGCCAGAAAAGCTTCGCTTTCGCCGAAAGCCCCTTGGGATTGCGGTGGACCACCTTGCGATAGTCATCCACCCAGCCGATGCCGCCGAATGCGACCGTCACCAGCAACACGACCCACAGGAACCGGTTCGTGAGGTCCCCCCAGAGCAGGGTGGTGATGCAGATCGAAAGAAGGATCAGCGCGCCGCCCATGGTGGGCGTCCCCGCCTTGGTGAGGTGCGACTTCGGGCCGTCGTCTCGCACCGACTGGCCGATCTTGTACGCGGTGAGTTTGCGGATCACCAGCGGTCCGAGGATGAGCGATATCGCGAGCGCCGTGAGGCACGAAAGCACCGCGCGCAGCGTGATGTAGTTGAATACATTGAAAAGGCGGACATCCTTTGCGAGCCATTGGGCGAGTTCGAGCAGCATCAGTGGACTCCCGCAGCGCGCGCACCGGCCGATGCGCCGCCATTGTTGTCGCTGTCGTTTTCGACCAGGGCCGCCACCACGCGCTCCATGCGCATGAAGCGCGATCCTTTTACGAGGACCGTGGTGCCTTCGTCGCGGATGCGCTCGAGTGCCGCGCAGAGATCTTCGAGCGTTGCAAAGTGGCGCGCGCCCTGCCCGTAAGCCGCGACCGTATGCGCCGTTGATTCACCGAGCGCAAGCACGCTCGTAATGCCCTTGTCCTTCGCATAGCGGCCGACCTCGCTGTGAAAGTCCGCCCCCTCGTCGCCGACCTCGCCCATGTCACCCAGCACGAGTACGGTGCGGCCCGGAGCGGCGGCAAGCACATCGATCGCCGCGCGCACCGAGTCGGGGTTAGCGTTGTAGCTGTCGTCGATGACGGTCATGCCATCGGCTGCCTTCTTCACCTGCAGCCGTCCGGTGTAAGGCCGGAACGCGGACAGGCCACGGCCGATGGCCTCGGGCGCAATTCCGGCCGCATCCGCGCATGCAGCCGCGGCAAGCGCGTTCATCACATTGTGCAATCCGGGAATTGCAAGTGTCGCCACCGCCTCGCCGGAGGTGCAGGCGATGCGAACGGACGAGCTCAAGGGGGCTAGTTCGCATCGCCCGGTTACGGCCGCCCCGCGCTCCAGCGCAAAATCCACCACGCGACGGGTTCCGGCGGCCCTGCGGAAAGTGTCGGCGTGAGCATCGTCGGCATTGATGACTGCGACGCCGTCCTCAGGAAGCGCGCGGTACACGGCCGAATTCTCTTCCGCGACCTCTTCCACCGACCCCATGAATTCGAGATGCTCGCGCTGTGCGTTGGTGACGACTGCCAGCGTAGATTTCGCTATTTCGGCGAGATAGGCGATCTCACCCTTGTGATTCATGCCGAGCTCGATCGCGCACCAGCGATGCTTCGCGCGCATGCGCAAAAGCGTGAGCGGCAGGCCGATGTCGTTGTTGAGGTTGCCGGCGGTGGCCAGCACGCTTTCGTCGCCCGCTGCCGCCTTGAGTATGCTCGCGAGCATTTCCTTGGTGGTGGTCTTGCCGTTCGAACCGGCAACCGCGATCAGCACCGGCGAGAATTGCGCCCGCCAGTGCGCGGCGAGCCCGCCCAGCGCAAGGCGCGTGTCCTCGACAATGACGAGGGGAAGCGTCGTGGCCGAAGCGTCGAAGGAAGCATCCACCATCGCAGCGGCCGCGCCGGAGCGCGCCACTGCGGCGACGAACGCATGCCCGTCGTGCCGCTCGCCGCGCAGCGCCACGAACAGGTCGCCCGCGCCGATCGTGCGGCTGTCGGTCGACACGCCGGTGAATTCGGTGTCCGGGCCGGCGCTGGAACCCTTCAGCACCTGCGCAGCCTGGGCGGTTCGCATCATTTGCGCCCCCATGCCGCAATCGACTGCTCGGCAACGACCACGTCCGAAAACGGCAGGCGCCGGCCGGCGATCTCCTGGTACGTCTCATGTCCTTTGCCGGCGATCAGCACGACGTCGCCTGGTTTCGAATCGCGGACCGCCGCGGCAATTGCCCGGGCCCTGTCGGGTTCCACTTCGTGCGCAATGCTCACGCCTGAGCGGATCGCTTCGATGATCGCCAGCGCATTCTCGCTGCGCGGATTGTCCGAGGTCAGCACGACACGGTCGGCGAGGCGCGACGCAACTTCGCCCATGCGCGGCCTCTTCAGCGCATCGCGGTCGCCTCCGGCGCCGAATACGGCGATGAGCCGTCCGCCGGCGGCCTGCGCAACGGGGCGTAGCGCATGGAGCACTTTTTCGAGGGCGTCCGGGGTGTGCGCATAATCGACCACCACAAGGGGCCGCCCCGCCCCGCCCAGGCGCTGCATGCGCCCAGGCACGTCCGGCAGGTTCGCGATGGCCGCGAGGGCGGCGTCGAACCGCAACCCGCGCGCCATGAGACAGCCGAGCACGCCAAGGATGTTCGACACGTTGAAACGGCCCAGCTGGCGCAACGTCGCCTCGAAATCTCCCCAGCTGGTGGAAAGCGTGACCCGGGTCGCATTCGCGCCGACGTCGATATGCCGCGCCGTGATGAACTGGCTCACGCCGCCGGGGGCGACGCCCTCGGGCGACAGGCTGTAGCCGGTGGTCGGCACGCCCCGCTCGGCCAGGCGCAGCGCGATGCGAACGCCGACAACGTCGTCCAGGTTCACAACCGCATGCTCAAGCGACTCGACCTCGAACAGCATCGCTTTTGCAGCCGCGTAAGCTTCCATCGACGCGTGGAAATCGAGATGGTCGTGGGTAAGGTTGGTGAAGAGCGCGCAGTCGAACGCCACGGCGTTGACGCGTCCTTGGACTAACCCGTGGGAGGAGACCTCCATCGCCACGGCGGTTGCACCTTCGTCCCGGAATTCGGCCAGCAACCGGTGCAGCTCGAGGGCATCCGGCGTGGTATTGCCGAGCTCCACCCGCCGGCCGCCGAAACTCCCTCCAAGCGTGCCTATCACGCCGGCGCTCTCGCCGTGCGCCTCCAGCGCCGCGGCGATCCATTGGCTGCACGAGGTCTTGCCGTTGGTACCGGTCACGCCGCACATCCACAACGCTTCGGACGGCCGGCCGAAGTACTCGTGGGCAAGCGCGCCGGTCGAATGCTTGAGCCCCCTGACGCCGACGTTCGGGACCACCCAGCCGGGGTCCCATTCGAAGCCCTCGGTTTCCCAGACGATGGCCGACGCGCCCCGCGCAAGCG
>JANMXB010000184.1:0-7640 GCA_031380765.1 Pseudomonadota bacterium
AGATTTCGACGGCGCGCCGATCGCGCACGACATCCTGGTCCGCATGGCCGAGCGCGGGATCGTGAAAATGGCCGACTTCCGCATCATCTGGAAGAGCCGCAACTTCCCGCCCGGCGGGCTTTCGATGGCGCATGACCTCGCGCCCGCCCTGCAGCAGAAGATCCGCGAGTGCACCTACAACTTCCGCTACACGCCCGAAATGGTCAAAGGCTTCCAGGGCGCCGATCGCTGGCTGCCGATCGATTACAAGAAGGACTGGGAAATCGTGCGCAAGGTCGCCCAGGACAGCGGGCAGGCGTTTACGGCGTCGGCATTCGAGAAGGAAAAAGCGCGCGCGGAAGGCGCCGGCAAGAAATGAGCGCCGTCTCTGCGTTGTCGATCCGCAACCTCGACAAGGAATACACACGCGGCAAGCCGGTATTGCGCGGCATCTCGCTGGAGGTCGGGTCCACCGGCATCACCGCCATCATCGGGCCCTCGGGGACCGGCAAGTCGACCCTGATCCGCTGCATCAACCGCCTGGTCGAGCCGACCGCCGGGGAGATCTTCTTCGAGGACCAGGACCTCGCCAAGCTCGATCGTCGCGCGCTGCGCCTCGCGCGCCGCCGGATCGGCATGGTGTTCCAGGAGTACAACCTCGTCGAGCGCCTTACGGTGATGGAAAACCTGCTGTGCGGCCGCCTGGGCTACGTCGCGCCGTGGCGCGCCTGGCTGAGGAAATACCCGCGGGCCGACATCGAGCGCGCCTTCGCGCTCCTCGACACGGTGGGCCTCGCCGGATTCGCCAACCAGCGCGCCGACAGCCTGTCCGGGGGGCAGCGGCAGCGCGTGGGCATCGCCCGCGCGATCATGCAGGAGCCCAAGCTGCTGCTGGCCGACGAGCCGACCTCGTCGCTGGACCCGAAGACGTCGGTCGAGATCATGGAGCTCATCAGCGCGATGGGACGCGCCAACGGCATCCCGGTGATCATCAACATGCACGACGTCGAGCTCGCGAAGCGCTTCGCCGACCGCATCATCGGCATGTCCGGCGGCAAAGTGGTTTACGACGGCCCTCCGCGGGACCTTGCCGACGCAATGCTCAAAACCATCTACGGCGGCGAAGGCTGGCTGCAATGACCCAATGACCCAATGACGATCAGCAACGAATACACCGAAATGGTTTTCCGCCTGCTGGCAGCCGTGCTCGTAGGCGGCCTCATTGGCCTGGAGCGCAGCTACCACGGGCGACCCGCGGGGTTCCGCACGCACACGCTGGTCTGCACGGCTTCCAGCCTGCTGATGCTGGTGACGGTCTACGAAGCGCTCTGGTTTACGCCGCAGATGTCGGTCCGCGTGGCGCTCGACCCAACCCGGATGGCGCAGGGCATCATGACCGGCATCGGTTTCCTGGGCGCCGGCGTGATCGTCAAGGAAGGCCTGTCGGTTCGCGGGCTCACGACCGCAGCGTCGATCTGGATCACTGCGGCGATCGGAATCCTGATGGGCATCGGGTTTTATTTCCCGGCTGGAATCGCGACCGCGCTGACGCTCGGCACGCTGTCCCTGTTCCGCTGGATTGAATCGCAGATGCCGATCCAGTCGTTCAGCCAGTTCTCGGTGCGCTTCCTGCGCGACGCGGTGATGCCCGAAACCGAGCTGCGCGAGCTGATCGGCACGCACGGATGCAAGCTCGCCAGCCTGACCTACCGCCTGGCCAGCGAGGGGAAGTATTTCGAATACCGTGGCGTCCTCAGCACGCTGGAGGAGAGCAACGTGCGCGAGCTCTCGGAGACGCTTCGCATCAAGCCGGCGGTGATCGAGTTCAGGCTTGCCTCCACCGCGGGCTGAGCGCGGCGCGATGAAAGCGACGCCCTTCGGCGCGGGCTTGCCTCTGGTGTCCCGGCCTTCGGACCGCCGCCGCGTGCTCGGCGCGTGCTGCGGCGCCCATGTGCTTCACGACGGCTATTCGGACCTCATTTATGTGCTGCTGCCGATCTGGCAGGCGGCGTTCGGGCTTTCCTACGGCGAGGTCGGTTTCCTCAAGACGGCCTATTCGGGCACGATGGCCGCGCTGCAGGTGCCCTCCGGCCTGGCTGCGGAGCGCGCAGGCGAGCGCGCGATGCTCACGGCGGGAACCGTGGTGGCGGCCGCGGCCCTGATCCTCGCCGGGTTCACTACCAGCTTCCTTGCGCTGGCGGCGTGCCTCGTGCTCGGGGGCCTGGGCGCAAGCGTGCAACATCCCCTTGGATCTTCCCTGACCTCGCGCGCCTTCGATGGAAGCGGACTGCGCACGGCATTGTCGACCTACAACTTTTCCGGTGACGTGGGCAAAGTCCTCCTGCCGGCGGCGACCGCCGGGCTGATCGCGGTCGCCGACTGGCAATCGGCGACGATCGTCATGGGCACTGCGGGCCTGTTCGTCGCGGCGGCGGTTTTTGCGGCGATTCCGCGCGATCTTCGAACGACGGATGCGGCTCGAGCGCAAGGCAGTCCCGTCGCGGGGGGGCCCGCTGCGGGCGGCCCCGCGGTCGGGGACAGCCAGGGCTTCGCCGCGCTTTCCGCCATCGGCATGGTCGACAGCGCAACGCGCATGGGTTTCCTGACCTTGCTGCCTTTCCTGCTGACGGCCAAAGGGGCCGGCGTGGCGCAGATTGGCCTGGCCCTGAGCCTCGTGTTTGCCGGCGGGGCCGCGGGTAAATTCGTCTGCGGCGTCATCGCCGTGCGCGTGGGAATTCTGCGCACGGTAATCGCAACCGAATGTGCGACCGCCGCAGGCATCCTGGCGCTCCTGTTGCCTTTGTCGCCGATGACGTCGCTCCTTCTGCTGCCGCCGATCGGCCTGGCGCTGAACGGCACCTCGTCAGTGCTCTACGGGACCGTTGCCGAACTGGTGACGCCGCTGCGCCGCGCGCGCGCTTTCGGCCTGTTCTATACGTTTACCATCGGCGCGGGCGCCGTTGCGCCGATGGCGTATGGCTTCCTGGGCGACGCCATAGGGCTCGAGCGTGCAATTGCCGTAGTCGCTTGTGTAGTATTGCTCGTCCTTCCGCTGACACTCCTGCTGCGACCCGCAGTCGCACGAATCGAACGGTGAAAACGATGCCCTTCCCCCCCGCCTTCGGCTTTTTCCTTGCGTTGCTGCTCTCCGGCTGTGCCGCAATCCAGCCCGGCGGCCTGCACAAGGTCGAGCACATCGTCGTGATCTACGCGGAGAACCACAGCTTCGACAACCTGTACGGCCTGTTCCCGGGCGCGAATGGCGTCGCCAACGCGACGCCGACGCAAACCACGCAGGTCGACCACGACGGAAAACCGCTGCCGCACCTGCCGCCGGTGTATACCCCGCAAGGCAAACCCGATCCGAAATATCCCCAGGGGCTGCCCAACGGCCCGTTCCGCATCGACGCGCCGCCGATCGGCGCGAAGTTCGACGAGATCGTGCCGAGCCCGATCCACAACTACTACCAGAACATCGAGCAGATCAACGGCGGCAGCAACAACCGCTTCGTCGCGATGACGACCGTCGGCGCGTGGGCCATGGGCTATTACGACGCCTCGCCGCTGAAGATGTGGCAGTGGGCGCGCGAGTACACCCTCGCCGACAACTTCTTCATGGGCGCCTTCGGCGGCTCGTTCCTGAACCACCAGTGGCTGGTGTGCGCGTGCACGCCGGTCCACGCGGACGCACCAGCCGCGATCCGCGCACAGCTCGATGCCGACGGCCGGCTCAAGCGGCGTCCAGGCTCGCCGCAGTCCGTGATGCAGGGGCCGGTGCAGGTGTTCGACGGCCGCGTGACGCCCGACGGCTACGCGGTGAATACCTCGCAGCCGCCTTACCAGCCCAGCGGCGTTGCGCCGGCGGCCGGGGGCAACCCGGACCTCGCCGATCCCTCCCATCATCCCTCGCCGCCGCAATCGGCGAAAACCATCGGGGACACGCTGTCGGCGAAGTCCGTTTCGTGGGCGTGGTACGCGGGCGGGTGGGACCAGGCGCTCGCCGACGGGCGCCGCGACCCGAAGGAAAAACGCGCCATCATCTATGTCCGTGCCGACGGCAGCCCGAATTTCCAGCCGCACCACCAGCCCTTCAATTACTTCGAGCGGTTCGCCCCAGGCAGTCCCGACCGCGCGCAGCATCTGAAGGACGGCGAGGACTTCCTGCAGGCCATCGACAAGGGCGCGCTCCCCCGGGTGGCGTTTTACAAGCCCGCGGGGCGCCTCACGCAGCATCCCAGCTACACGGATATCCGCAGCGGCGACGAGCACATCGCCGCCGTGCTCGAGCGCCTCAGGAACAGCCCGCAATGGAAGAGCATGGCGGTGATCGTGACCTACGACGAGAACGGCGGCTACTGGGATCATGTGGCGCCGCCCAGGGCCGACCGCTGGGGTCCGGGCACGCGCATTCCCACGCTCATCGTCTCGCCGTACGCAAGGCGCGGGTACGTCGACCACACCCAGTACGACACCACCTCGATCCTCAAATTCATCCAGCGGCGCTTCGGCCTGGAGCCGCTGCCCGGCGTGCGCGCCGCCATGGGCGACCTGACGAACGCGTTCGACTTCCGGCAATGAGCGCGGCGGCACGCCGCCCGCCATTCGAGCGCCGCGCATGGGCGCGCATCGGGTGGGCCGCGCTTGCGGTTTATGTTGTCTATGCCTGCTCGCGCCTGGACTTCACCTGGACGCGCTTCATGAGCGGCCTGGACAACGGCGCGCGCTTCATTGCGCGCATGCTGCCGCCGCACATCACGCAGCCGGACACGCTGCTCAAAGGCCTCACCGAAAGCCTCGAGATCGCCGTGCTGGCCTCCACCCTCGGGATCCTCATTTCGCTCCCGATCGGGCTCTTCGCTTCGCGCAACCTGATGCCGGCATGGGTGTCCTGGCCGGCGCGCGCGGTGATAGCCCTGTGCCGCTCGTTTCACCCGGTGATCGTGGCGATCCTGTTCGTGAAGGCCGTCGGCTTCGGCGCGCTGGCCGGGATCCTCGCGCTGGTGGTGGCGTCGATCGGATTCACGGCCAAGCTGTTCGCCGAAGCGATCGAGGAAATCTCGCTCAAGCAGGTCGAGGCCGTGCGCGCCACCGGCGCGCCGTTCATGAGCCTCATCGGCTACGGCGTGCTCCCGCAGGTCTTTTCGCGCTTCGTCGGCTTCGCCACCTACCAGCTCGACTCCAACCTGCGCAATTCGACCATGGTCGGCATCGTCGGCGCGGGCGGCATCGGCGGCACGCTGTTTGCCGCGTTCCAGCGCTTCGACTACGACTTTGTCTGCGCGATCCTGCTGTGCATCATCGGGATGATCATGGTGGGTGAAGTGCTGGCGACCTGGGTGCGCGGCGTGTTCCTCGATCGCGGCAAGATCCAGGAAGAATGACTGGCGCAATGACCGACGCGGCAGCCATCGACGGTGCGCAGCCAAGGTCCTGGCGCAGGTTCACGCCCGCGCAGCGCGCGACGCGCTTCTCGGTTTATGTCTTCATCGTTGCGGCGATCGTCGCTTCGGCGCGCACCGTCGAGGTCATCCCGGAGTTCCTGTACGACGCGCCGGAGCAAATGCAGGATCTGTTCAGGCGCATGTGGCCCATTGCGTTCTACCACTATCCCCGGGGCGTGCACGACGCGCTGGTCGATACGCTGCACATCGCGAGCCTGGGTACTATCCTCGCCGTGGTCATGGCCGTGCCGATCGGCCTGCTCGCAGCCAACAACGTCACCCCGAACCTGGGGATCAACTATTTCGCCAAGTTGCTGCTGGTCTCGAGCCGCTCGGTCAACTCGCTGGTGTGGGCGCTGCTCTTCGTGGCGATTTTCGGGCCGGGCGCGCTGGCGGGGACGCTGGCGATCGCTTTCCGCTCGATCGGGTTCGTCGGCAAGCTGCTTGGCGAAGCCCTCGAGGAAGCGAACGCCGGCACGATCGAGGCGCTCGAGGCGGCCGGCGCCCCATGGCCCGCGATTCTCGCCAAAGGCTACTGGCCGCAGGTCGAGCCGGCGTTCTGGTCGGTCGTGCTGTTCCGCTGGGACATCAACGTGCGCGAGTCGGCCGTGCTGGGGCTGGTTGGCGCCGGCGGCATCGGGATGGCGCTGGACACCGCGCTCAATCTTTTCCAGTGGGATCGCGTGGCGATGGTGCTGTTCTCCATTTTCTGCGTGGTGGTGATTGCCGAGCTGGTCGTCACGCAAATCAGGAAGCGCGTGATCTGATGCAGACGCTGACCTTCGATCTCGCCGCCGGCTTTGCGCGCGTCGCCCTCGCCAACGTGACGCGCGAATATCCGCGCAAGCTCGATCACCTGCTGACCGCACCCCCCGGCAATCTTTCAGACCGCCTGATGCACCCGGCTTTCTACGGAAGCTACGACTGGCATTCGGCGGTCCACATGCACTGGCTGCTCATCCGCGTAGGGCGCATGTATCCGGAGTTGCCGCAGCTTGTAGCAATCGTCAAGGTGCTGGACACGCACTTGTCTGCCGAAAGCATTGCAACCGAGCAAGCCTACTTCAAGGGGCCCGGTGGGCGCACTTTCGAGCGTCCCTACGGATGGGCGTGGGTGCTCGAACTGCAGGCCGAAGCGCTACGCATGGCGACAGGGGGTCCAGAAACGAGACTCTGGAGCGAAGCGCTCGCTCCCTTCGCGCGCTATCTCTCCGGGCGCATGTGCGACTTCCTGGCTCTGTCCGCCTACCCGATCCGTGCCGGCATGCATGCGAACACCGCTTTCGCTTGCGTGCTGGCTCTCGATTACGCGCGGGTTGCCGACGACACGATGCTTGCGGACGCCATCGACCGCGCGGCGCGCAAGTGGTACCTCGCAGACCGTGACGCGCCGATCGCCTACGAGCCGTCGCTGGCCGACTTCCTTTCGCCGGCGCTCACCGAAGCGCAGCTCATGCGCGAGGTCCTCCCGGGTGAAGATTTCCTGCCGTGGCTCGCGCGTTTCCTGCCTCACGGGCTCGGCCCGCTTGCGCATCCGCCAGTCGTGCCGGATCGCACAGATGCGCAATTCAGCCACCTCGACGGGTTGTCGCTCTCGCGCGCCTGGGCGCTCCGGCGCATCGCGGCGGCGCTGCCTGCTGCCGAGGCGCAGGAATTTACTGCGGCCGCCGAACGCCACCTCGGCGCCGGCCTGCCGCATGTGATCGGCGGCGCGCAGCCGCTGAAATTCGTCGAGATCGGCGATGCCCACCACGGCGACATAACTTTCACCGTTGCGCGTCAAGACCTTGGGCTGGCCCGAAGCCACCACTTCGGCGGCGATTTCGGTCAGGCGGGCGCGCGCTGAGGTGATCGGGACGACGTCGGTGGAAAAAACATGCATGGTCTTTGCGTGGTTCGAGGGAACTCAAAGTGAAGCGCTATCCTGATGCGTAATTCTGTACAGATCAATCTGACGCATCCACTCTGTCTACGGCACTTCTCCAAGCGCCAGCGCCGCGAAAGAGGCGAGCCAGTGTTCGCCCACATAGTCGCCGCCCACGACCTGCGGCAGGCCGGCGCCGAGGTGGCGTTCGGCGGCCTCAGTAAAGTCCTGCGCCTCGGCAGCAGGCAGCGCCGCCGCGATGCGCCGGAGCGCCCAGGCGCGCGAGAGCGACAACCCGTCGAGGTGGCTGAATTGCGCATCTGTGCGATCCGGCACGACTGGCGGATGCGCAAGCG
>JANMXB010000253.1:0-1919 GCA_031380765.1 Pseudomonadota bacterium
CAGAAGGACCTCGCGCCGGTCGCCATGACGGTGATGGTGCCGCTCGTGATCGTCACGCATCCGTCGCTCAACGTCGCGAACCTGCAGGAACTGATCAAGCTGCTGCGCGACAGCCCGGGCAAGTACAACTACGGCAGCGCCGGCAACGGCACGTCAGGTCATATCGCGTGCTTCCTGTTCGCCGACATGATCGGCGCCAAAGTCGAGCACATTCCCTACAAGGGCACGGGCCCGGTGATGACCGACATGCTGGCCGGCCGTTTGACCTACACGTTCGATGCGCCTTCTGTGCTGGCGCCGCACATTCAGTCGGGCGGTCTCAAGGCACAGGCGATCGCGACGCCATCGCGGCTCGCGTTGCTGCCCGAGGTGCCGACGATGGTAGAAGCCGGCCTCAGGGGCTATGAGGCCTATTCGTGGAACGCGTTCTGGGCGCCCGCCGGGACGCCCGAACCGATCCTCGACACGCTCAATGCGGCGGTGATCAAGGTCCTCGCCGAACCCGCGGTCCGCGAGCAGCTCGACAAGTCCGGTGTGCCGATCATGCCGCCGTACTCGCGCGCCGATACGGCCCGCTTCATGAAGGCGGAATCCGACAAATGGGTGCCTATCGTGCGTTCGTCGGGCGCGCGGGTCGACTGAGGCAACGGCCCCGCGCTCGTCGATCGCAAGCGCCACCGCTAAGTACGCTAGTTCGAATATCCGGAGAAGGATCAAGAATGCCTGACGAGCAAATACGCAAGGTTGCGATTGTCACGGGCGGTGCGCGCGGTATTGGCCGAGCGTGTGCCCTTGCTCTTGCCCGCGCCCAATACGATATCGCACTGGTCGACCTCCTAGTTCCGGAGATGGACCGTACCGCCGGGGAGATTCGCGAGCTTGGGGGAGAGGCGCTGGCGTTCGAAGCCGATGTGGTGGACTTCCGGCGTGCGCATGAAGTTGCCGCCGCCGTCGCATCGAAATTCAAGCGCATCGATTTTCTCCTGAACGACGCCGGCAGGCCGATGGCGAAGGGGATTCTGGAAATTTCGGAACGCGAATTCGACGATACCATCGCCATCAATCTCAAGAGCTGTTTCAACTATATCCGCGCGGTGGCGCCGGCGATGCTCGCACAGGGCGGCGGGCGCATCGTTTCGATGTCATCGGTGAACGCTCATTCGGGCGGCGTTACCGCGGCCGTGAGCCGCTTTGCCTACGCCAGTGCCAAGGCGGGCATACTCGGCATGACGCGTGCATTGGCGAAGGAGCTGGGGCCCACCATCCTCGTCAATGCGATTTGTCCGGGCCTGATCCAGACCGAAATTCCGAAGAACCCCGTCATTGTCGAACGCGGCGCCGAAATTGCGCGCACCGGCGTCGCCTTGCGGCGGCTCGGCAAGACCGACGACATCGCGCAACTGGTCTTGTTCCTGGCGACCTCGGAGCCGTGTTACATCACCGGCCAGGACTTCACGGTCGACGGGTTCCAATACAACGTATGAATATCCGTTTTGAGGATCGCATCGTCGTGGTCACGGGCGCGGCCATGGGGTTTGGCCGCAGTATCGCGCAGAATTTCGCCGCGCTCGGCGCGCAGGTCTTTGCGTCCGACATCGATTCGGCGGGGCTCCAGGACACCGCCCGTCAATCGGGAATCGCGGTGCGCACACTCGATCTCACCGAGCGCGCGATGGCGGCTGACTGGATCCGCGATATCGAGCAGACGACCGGCAGGGCAATCGATGTGCTGGTAAACAATGCCGGTGGAATGCTCGGGCAGTCGCATCATCCGATCGAACACGTGACCGATGACCATTGGGACGGAATCATTGCAGTCAATCTGAATGCGGCTTTCACGTTGTGCCGGGCTGCTGCACCGGGAATGAAGCGAGTGCGCAGTGGTCGGATCATCAACATCAGCTCGGGAGCGGCGTTCC
>JANMXB010000256.1:0-9830 GCA_031380765.1 Pseudomonadota bacterium
GAGAAGGACATCCTGCGCTTCGAAGCGCCGCTGGGGACTTTCTTCCTGCGCGAGGAGTCGGAAAAGCCGATCGTGTTCGTCGCCTCGGGCACCGGCTTTGCGCCGATCAAGTCGGTCATCGAGCACGCGATGCACACGATCGGCTTTTCCGACTCCTCGCGCAGGAAGAAAGTCCCCAGCGGCGCTTCGAAGCGCAGGATGTCCTTCTCCTTCATCTTGCCGAACACGTGGTCGGTGAACTGGCCGCCCGGCACATGCCGCACATGGATCTCGACGAGCTCGTCGTCGTGGGGCGCATTGCCCATCGAGAAGCTGCGGCGGGAGCCGTCGCGGAGCAGGAACTCGAGGTACTGGCCGGCGAGAAACTGCAGGCGCTCGCTCGCGGGCAGCTTGAGGTGCAGGATCATCACGTCTTGCGTGACTTTGGCCAGCTTGTGGATGCGGCACGGCAGAGTCTTGACCTGGATATCGCCGGCCTTGCCCACGAGACGCGCCTCGAGCACGCAGTCCGATAGCGGCTTGGCCTGGCAGAAAAGGGCCTTGCCCGCCTGGCGCTCGGCGGCCGGCAGCGCTTTCTCCTGGTAGACCCCGTAGTCGAGGGTGCCCGAAATGACCTTGCCCTTGCATGATCCGCACGCGCCGTTTTTGCAGCCGTAAGGGATCACGAGACCCGAGCGCAACGCGGCGGTGAGCACGGTTTCGTCGGCTTCGACCTCGAAGGTCTGGCCGCCGGGAGAGAGGATTATCGTGTGCATGGTGCGTAAAATGGCGGGATGAAGCGCCTGCTGGTGATTGGTTTTGGCGACATCGCCCATCGTACCGCCGCCCTGCTGCCCAACCGGGTCGAGGTGCGCGCCGTTTCGCGCACTCACGGCATCGATCTGGATCGTCCCGAAACGCTGCTGCCGCTGGCCGGCTGGGCCGATACTGTGCTGCACCTTGCGCCGCCGCCGAACCAAGGTCTCACCGACACCCGCACTGCTTCATTGCTGGCGGCGCTCGAAGCGGGACGCATTCTACCAAGGCGTCTCGTATACATCAGCACAAGTGGCGTCTATGGCGACTGCGGCGGGGATTGGGTGGACGAAACCAGGCCGGTCAATCCACAGACGCCACGCGCCGTGCGGCGCGTCGACGCGGAGCGGCTGCTGCTCGCGTGGGCCGCAATGCACGATAGAACAGTCGTTGTCCTGCGCGCGCCCGGCATCTATGCCGCGGACCGCCTTCCGGTCGAGCGGCTCGTGCAGGCAATGCCCGTGCTTGCCGACCAGGTGGACGTGTACACGAATCACATTCACGCCGACGACCTGGCTGCAATGGCGTTGACCGCGCTGGGCGAGGATGCGCCTTCCGGCATCTACAACGCCTGCGACGACACGCATATGAAAATGGGCGATTGGTTCGACCTCGTGGCCGGGCGGCTGGGACTGCCCAAACCGCCGCGCGTGTCGCGCAAGGACGCCGAAAAAGCGATTCCCGCGAACGTACTTTCCTTCATGAGTGAATCGCGGCGCCTGGTAAACCGGAAAATCAAGGCATCGCTCGGCGTGAACCTCCGTTATCCCACGGTGAATGAAGGGGTACCCATGAAATGGCGGGCGGCATGAGTGCAGCGAGTCCGGCAGACGTCCTCGTCGTGCTCACCAGCCTGCCCGATCGGGCCTCGGCCGAAAAGCTCGCCGACGCGCTGATCGAGCAGCGCGTCGCCGCGTGTGTCAACATCTTGGCCCCGTGCCGTTCGGTCTACCGATGGAAGGAGGCCGTCCAGCACGACGAGGAACATCCAATGCTGATCAAGACGACCGTCGAGCGCTATCCTGCGCTCGAAGCAGCGATTCGCGCCGGCCACCCGTACGAGCTTCCCGAAATCATCGCCCTGCCGGCCGGGCGCGGTCTGCCCGCGTATCTCGAGTGGGTGGACGGCGAGACCCACCCATGAGCCTCGCGCGGCTGCTGTGCTTCTTCCTTGCGCTTTTCGCGGGGTCGGGCCATGCGGTGTCGGAAGCGGACCTGCTCGAGCCCGACAAGGCGTTCCGCATGTCCACCCGCGCCATCGATGAGCGCAGCGTGGAAGTCAGCTTCGCGATCGCCCCTGGCTACTATCTGTATCGCGAGCGTTTCAAGTTCGAAGCCGAACCGGGCCCGGGCGGCGCCGCGTTCAAGCTCGGGACGCCGGATTTTCCGCAAGGCATTCGCAAGAAAGACGAGTTCTTCGGCGAAGTCGAGACTTATCGCGGCAACCTGACCGTGCTCCTTCCGGTGGAACGGATCGGGACCGGCAGCGACGCGCTCAAGCTTATGGTCACGTCGCAAGGCTGCGCGGACGTCGGCGTTTGCTATGTGCCGATGCAGACCCGGGCGACCATCAAGCTCGCGTCGGGCGGCTCGGCCGTGCCGGGCGGGCCATCGCTCGCGCAAGGTCCCGATTCGGTTCCGGCGTCTTCCACAAAAGCCGCCCGCTTGTCGGATTCGGCAAGCGATTTCGATATCGTCGCGCTGTTCGAGTCGGGCAGCTTCTGGCTGGTGCTGGCAAGCTTCCTCGGGTTCGGTGTCCTGCTCGCCTTTACGCCGTGCATGCTGCCGATGATCCCGATCCTCTCCGGCATCATCGCCGGCGAGGGGCGTGACCTCAACAAGGTGCGCGCGCTGATTCTTTCTTGCGCGTATGTGCTCGGCATGGCGGTGACCTATGCGATCGCGGGCGTGGCCGCGGCGTATTCCGGAACGCTGATCGCCGCCGCGCTGCAGAATCCCTGGGTGCTCACGACTTTTGCGCTGGTGTTTGTCTGGCTCGCGCTGTCGATGTTCGGATTCCACGACCTGCGGCTGCCGTCGTTCCTGCACGAAACGCTGTCTTCGACCCACCACAGGCTGCGCGGCGGCCACGTTGCGTCGGTCGCCGGCATGGGCGTGCTGTCGGCAATCATTGTGAGCCCCTGCGTGGCGGCGCCGCTGGCTGGCGCGCTCCTTTACATCGGTCAGACGAAGGATGTGGTGCTTGGCGCGGGCGCCCTCTTCGCGATGGCCCTGGGCATGGGCGTGCCGCTCGTCGTGGTCGGCGTATCCGAAGGCGCTTTCCTGCCCAAATCCGGGCCGTGGATGGAAAGCGTGAAGAAATTTTTCGGCGTGCTGCTCCTGGCGGTTGCGGTGTGGATCGTTTGGCCCGTGCTCTCGCCGCTGATCACGCCGAAATCCGCGCCGCATGGCCTCCTGTTTGAGCGTGTCAATTCGCTCGCCGAACTCGAGTCGAAGCTGGCCGCGCCCGGCAAGCCCGTGCTCCTCGACTTCTATGCCGACTGGTGCGTGTCCTGCAAGGAGATGGAGTCCTATACCTTCACGGACGCTCGAGTGAAAGCGAAGATGCAGGGCATGTTGCTGCTGCAGGCCGACGTGACGGCCAACACTGAAGACCACAAGGCGCTGCTCAAGCGCTTTTCCCTGTTCGGGCCGCCGGGCATCATTTTTTTCGATGCGCGCGGCGCCGAAATCCGCGGCCTGCGTGTGATCGGCTACCAGAAGGCTGCCAAGTTCCTCGCCGCGCTCGCGCGCGCCGGCGGGTAGCGACAGGGCAGCGGCCGGCGGCCTTGGGCTAAGCCCTGGCGATTTCGCGCGCCGCTTCCAGCGCGAAGTACGTCAGCACGCCGTCGGCGCCCGCGCGCTTGAAAGCCACGAGCGATTCCATGATCACGTTTTCCGCGAGCCAGCCGTTGGCGATCGCCGCCCGCAGCATCGCGTATTCGCCCGACACCTGGTACACGAAAGTCGGCGCCTTGAATTCGTCTTTTACGCGCCGCACGATGTCGAGGTAAGGCATGCCGGGCTTGACCATCACCATGTCGGCGCCTTCGGCCAGGTCCAGGCCCACTTCCCACAAGGCCTCATCCGAGTTCGCGGGGTCCATCTGATAGGTTTTCTTGTCGCCCTTGCCGAGGTTTTTCGCAGATCCCACCGCGTCGCGGAACGGGCCATAGAATCCCGACGCGTATTTCGCGGAGTACGCCATGATTTTCGTGTGGATGCGGCCTGATTTTTCCAGCGCGGCGCGGATCCTGCCGATGCGGCCGTCCATCATGTCCGAGGGCGCCACGATATCGACGCCGGCCTCGGCCTGCGCGAGCGCCTGCTTCTCGAGCACCTCCAGGGTTACGTCGTTGATGATGTAGCCGGCCTTGTCGACCACGCCGTCCTGCCCATGCGAGGTGTAGGGATCAAGGGCCACGTCGGTCATGATCCCCAGCTCGGGAAAGCGCTTCTTGAGCTCGCGCACCACGCGGGGAACCAGCCCCTTCGCGTTGTAGGCTTCGCGCCCGTCAAGCGATTTGAGCTTTTGATCGACGACCGGAAACAGCGCCATCACCGGTACCCGCAGCTTCAGGCACTCCTCGGCCACCGGCAGCAGCCGATCGAGGGTCACGCGCTCCACACCCGGCATGGAGGCGACTTTTTCGGTCCGCCCCCTGCCCTCGAGCACGAACACCGGGTAAATGAGGTCGTTGGTGCTGAGCAGGTTCTCCCGCATGAGCCGGCGGGAAAAATCGTCGCGCCGCATGCGGCGCATGCGCACTGCCGGAAAGTTGCCGTAGATCTTCATGAGTTGAAAGACCGCAAGAAATTTAGGGAATTGTTGCTGCCCGACCGGTCCCGCAGCTAAGCCCCAGCGTACTGATTTGGCGCGGGAATAATTCTTTCCGGAACTTTTCAAGGACACCCAAATCATACCTACAGACGATGTGAGTCGTCTCCCGCTTCTCCTCCCTGAGCGGGATGCCTTAATTCCAAGTTAAGGCTCTTTTGCCCCCGGTTTACTCCCCTTTACCGGGGGCATTTTATTTCTTCCGCGAGCCCGCTGTCGGGCTCGCGGTTCATGCCGCGAGCCATCCGTCGATGTGCTCGCGGGTCTCCTCGACACCTTGGCGGTTTTGGCTCGAAAAGAGCAGGCATTCGCCGAGGATCCCCAAGTCGGCCAGGCCTTTCCTGGCCGCAATCACCGCCCTTCCCTGCTCGCTTTTCGTGAGCTTGTCGGCCTTGGTCAATAGGACGAGCAGCCGGCGCCGCAAAGGGATCAGCCATCCCAACAGTTGCACGTCGAGCGGCGTAAGCGGCCGGCGCGCGTCCATCAGCGAAACCACCCCGAGCAGCGAGCGCCGGGTCTGCAGGTACCCGGCCACGAGCTTGCCCCAGTCATCGCGCACTCCGTGCGGCACTTTGGCGTAACCATAGCCGGGCAAGTCCACCAGCCGCGCATTTGCACCGAGCGAAAAGAAATTGACGAGCTGGGTGCGCCCCGGTGTTTTGCTCACAAAGGCAAGCCGCTTGCGGTTGGCGAGCACGTTCAGCGCGCTCGATTTGCCGACATTGGAGCGCCCCACGAATGCGACTTCCGGCAGGTCATCCGGCGGCAAGCCTTCGAGCTGGCTTGCGGAAATCAGGAATCGGATATCGGAAAACGCAGGCGAAAGCGGCTTGGGGACGATCATTGGAAACGTCAAGGTGTTATAGAATAGCGGGTTTCTACCTGTATCGATGGGGAAATCATGATGCGATTCCTGGTGCTCCTTGCCAGCGCGAGCTTGGCGCTCGCCGCGGGTCCGGGCCTGGCCGAAGAAGCCGCGGCAAAGAAGGACGCGCCCAAGGCGGATCCCGCCAAGGGACAGGTGATCGCCTCCCAGGTGTGCGTGGCATGCCATGCCGCCGACGGCAACAGCATCGCGCCGGCGAACCCGAAAATTGCCGGCCAGTTTTCAGAATACCTGCACAAGCAGCTGGTGAATTTCAAGCCGGAGGCCGGCAAAAAAGCAGAGCGCGAAAACGCGGTCATGGCG
This sequence comes from Pseudomonadota bacterium, assembly GCA_031380765.1. Lineage (GTDB taxonomy): Bacteria > Pseudomonadota > Gammaproteobacteria > Burkholderiales > SG8-39 > SZAS-79. The sequence continues at coordinate 5,823 of JANMXB010000256.1, forward strand.
GGCATCGTGGCGACGCTGTCGCCCGATGACATGAAGAACCTCGCAGCCTACTACGCAGCACAAAAGCTCAAGCCTGCGGCAGCCAAGGACAAGACCCTCGCCGCGGCCGGACAGAAACTGTGGCGAGGCGGCAATGTGGCCACCGGCGTGCCCGCGTGTGCCGGCTGCCATGGACCGGACGGATCGGGGATTCCCGCGCAATACCCGCGGATTGCCGGCCAGTACGCCGAATACATCGAGACGCAGCTCAAATCGTTCCAGCAAGGGCAGCGCGCCAACGACCCGAACGGCATGATGCGCGGGGTCGCTGCGCGCATGACCGACCGGGAAATCAAGGCCGTCGCCGACTACGCCGCTGGATTGCGCTAGCGCGGGTTGAGCACGGGTCTGAGCGCCCGCCGCGCGAACCGGCTGGAATAAAGGCGGGGCGCCGGCTGTTTCGAAGGGGAGCCATGAGCGAGCCGCTGCGTGCCGTCAAGATCTGGGACCTTCCGGTCCGCCTGTTCCACTGGGCCCTGGTGGGGCTGCTCGCGTTCATGTTCTGGAGCGGCAAGACCGGCGGCAACGCGATGGAATACCACATGTATGCGGGCTACTGGGTACTCGCCCTCGTGCTGTTCCGCGTGATGTGGGGCTTTGCGGGCAGCACCCATGCAAGGTTCGCCGGATTTCTTGCAAGCCCCGCCCGCGGCATCACATTCGCACGGCAGCTCATGTCGAAATCGCCGGCACCTGTGGCCGGCCACAATCCGCTGGGTGGATGGATGGTCGTCGCCCTGCTCGTCTCGCTGCTGCTTCAGACCGGCACGGGCCTGTTCTCCAACGATGACATCGCGGCCGAAGGCCCCCTGTTCCCGCTGATCAGCAAGGCGCTCTCCGACAGGCTGAGCACGATCCATTCGTGGAATTTCAATCTGCTGCTTGTCCTGAGCGCAGTGCACGTTGCGGCCGTGATGTTCCACGTGTTCGTCAGGAAAGAAAACCTCGTGACGGCGATGTTTACCGGCGTGAAAAAGCTTGAAGTCTCCGCGTCCGATGCCGCGGCAGTTCCGGCCGCGCGCTTCGTCAGTTCCTGGCGGGCGCTGGCCTTGTTCGTCCTGGCGGTCGTCGCCGTCTTTCTGATCGTAAAACGTCCTTTCTGAGGAGAACCGAATGAAAAAGAAAATCCTGATGGGCGCAATTGCGCTGGCTCTAGGTGCAGGTGCGTCGTTGCAGGCTTCCGCGCAGGTGAAGCCGGAAACGCTGGTGAAGCAACGGCAGGCCGCAATGACGCTGCAGGGCAAGTACTTCGGCCCGATCGGCGCGATGGTGCAGGGAAAAATGCCGTGGGATGCCGCGGTCGTGACGCGCAACGCCGGCTACCTCGAAGTGCTTACGAAGATGCCCTGGGATGGATTTCAGGCGAGCACGGCGGACGTCAAGGACACCGACGCCAAGCCGGAGATCTACAAGGACACCGAAAAATTCCGTTCGGACTCGCAAAAACTCGAAACCGAAGCGGGCAAACTCGCTGCCGCGGCGCGCTCCGGCGACCAGAATGCGGTAAAGGTCGCGTTCGGAGAAGTGGGCAAGGCGTGCAAGTCCTGCCACGACGATTTCCGCGTCAAGCGATAGCACGGCCCGCACTGTCGAAAACCCGCCGGAGTGCGGGCGATTTTTTTGCCGGGGCGCCAAAGTCACGACGCCGGAATAAGTATCGCCGCACCTCTGTTTGCCCCGTATCGATTCCCAACGGGTGATAATTCGCTTCGTGGACGATGGCAAACGCTTCGTTGAGCTTATTCCGCGCCTTCGGCGTTATGCGCGCGCGCTGGCCGGCGATCGCGCGCGTGCCGACGATCTCGTGCAGGACACGCTCGAGCGGGCGTGGAATAAATTCCATCTCTGGCGCCCGGGTTCCGACCTGCGCGCGTGGCTCTTTACGGTCATGCACAACGTCCATGTAAACCAGGTGCGCGCAGCGCGCGATCACGCGAGCCTCGACGACGAAGGCGCCGAAATGGCAGTGGCTCCCGTCCAGGGCGCGGGACTTGAAATTCGCGATCTCGAGCGCTCGCTCGCGCTGCTGCCGCCGGAGCAGCGTGAAGTGCTGCTCCTCGTGGCGCTCGAAGACTTGAGCTACGCCGAGGTCGCAAGCGCGCTCGGCATCCCGATCGGCACCGTCATGTCGCGCCTCTCGCGTGCGCGCGAAAAGCTGCGCGGCATGATGCATGGAATCCCGGCGGCGGCAAAACTGCAGGTGGTCAAGTGAGCGGCGCCTTGTCCGATACCGTCGGCGATCCGGACCTCATGGCCTACGTTGACGCTCGCCTGTCCGAGTCCCGGCGCGCCGAGGTCGCGGACTGGCTTGCCGCGCGTCCTGAAGAAAGCGAGCGAGTCGCGGCCTACCGGCGCCAGAACGAGGAATTGCGCGCGCTGTTCGATCCCGTGCTCGAAGAGCCGGTGCCGGGCCGCCTGCGGCGGATTTTCAAACGCACCGCGCGCTGGCGCATGTACGCCTTTGCCGCGGGCTTCACGGTGCTGGGCCTGGCTGTGGGCACGCTTTTAGGGTGGCAGTTGCACGCGCAACGCGCGCCGCTTGCCGGCTCCGCGGGAGGCATTGCGAAAAACGCCGCGGTGGCCCACGCCACCTATTCGCCGGAGGTACGCCATCCCGTCGAGGTCGGTGCCGACCAGGAGCAGCATCTGGTCGCGTGGCTGTCCAAGCGGCTTGGCACCAGCGTTCGCGCGCCGAAACTGGAGCCGAGCGGATTCAACCTCGTCGGCGGCCGGCTGCTTCCCGGGGATGCGCGGCCCGCGGGCGGGCCTTCGCCGGTGGCGCAGTTCATGTACCAGACCCAGGGCGGGCGGCGGCTGACCCTCTACGTGCGCACCGAGGCTACGGGCAATCGGGAAACCGCTTTCCGCTATGCGCTGGAAGGCAACGTCGGCGTCTTCTACTGGATCGATCGCAACGTCGGCTATGCGCTGTCCTCCGCAGACCTCAACCGCGAAGAATTGCTTGCGGTGGCCAACACGGTCTACAAGCAGCTCAATCCATAAAGAGAGCAGGGAAACCTGCGGTTTCCCCGCACCCGTTCCCTTTTCTCCGCGCATCGACCGCGTATTATTTCGCGTAAGCGAAGGCGCCTTTGCAGCGACCAATGCAGGCGCGAATCCTGTGGAGCACACCGCATGCTGATCAAAAAGCCGTCCGACATCCTTGCCTCCGAGATCACGCCACGCGCCTTGTATTCGCGCCGGCGCGAGTTCCTCAGGCAGGCCGCCGCGCTGGGCCTTGCCGGAAGCATGCTTCCGGCGGCAACTCGCGCGATTGGACAAGCGTCCGCGCCGGTCACCGAGCAGGGCAAGCTGGCGAAGCTTCCCGGCAAGCCCTCGGCATTCTCGGTAACCGAAAAAGCCACCCCGTACAAGGACGTGGTCACCTACAACAACTACTATGAGTTCGGCACCGACAAGGCGCAGCCTGCGGAGTATGCGCACAAGCTGAAGACGCGGCCCTGGTCGGTGGCAATCGACGGCGAGGTGAAAAACAAAAAGCCGATCGACGTCGAGGATCTCCTCAAGCTTGCGCCGATGGAAGAGCGCATCTACCGCATGCGCTGCGTCGAAGGCTGGTCGATGGTGATTCCGTGGGTCGGCTATCCGCTCGCCGAGCTGATCAAGCGCGTCTAGCCGACGGCGAAAGCATAATTTGTAGAGTTTACCACCTCCACGCTGTAGGAGATCATGATCGGGCTGCGCCTGCCGGTGCTCGTATGGACGTACGTGGAGGGGCTGCGCCTCGACGAGGCGATGCATCCGCTCGCGATCCTCGGGTTCGGCCTGTATGGCGAGGTGCTACCCAACCAGAATGGCGCGCCAGTGCGTCTCGTGGTGCCGTGGAAATATGGATTCAAGAGCATCAAGTCGATCGTCAGAATCACTTTTACCGAAACGATGCCGAAGACCTCGTGGAACATAGCGGCCGCGCACGAGTATGGTTTTTACTCCAACGTCAATCCGGCC
>JANMXB010000290.1:0-3156 GCA_031380765.1 Pseudomonadota bacterium
GCCGGGTGGCGGGTCGAGGATGATCCGCAAGCCCGAGGGGGTGGAGGGCGTGTGGGTGAACGGCGTGAAGGTGTTCGATGGGAAAGAGTATGTGAAGCTGGAGAAGGGGCCGGGGAGGGTGCTGGACCGGTTTGATGCGTAGATTTGAAGTGCTCGTAGTTATCTCCTCTGCCGATTTTGAATTCCCATCTCTCGTTAGTTTGTGAAATGGCTTCGCTTGCGCGAACGCGCAAGCGTCAATTTCACAAACTAACGAGATATATGAAAATCATAAACCGGGAGAGCCGTTGAAGAGCGCTCGGTGCCGCAGCTTACGTTCCCGGCAACCTGTAATCCTTCATTTCCCCCCGCAGCGTCAGCTTGGACAACTTCCCCGTCGCCGTATGGGGCAACTGGTCCACGAACACCACGTCATCGGGCATCCACCATTTGGCGATCTTGCCTTCGTAAAACCCGAGCAATTCCTCCCTGGTCACCGTCGCCCCGGGCTTTTTGATCGCGACCACGATCGGCCGCTCGTCCCACTTGGGGTGCTTCACGCCGATCACGGCGGCTTCGACGATGCCCGGATGCGCGACAGCGATGTTCTCGAGGTCGATCGAGGAGATCCATTCGCCGCCCGACTTGATCACGTCTTTCGAGCGGTCGGTGATCTGCATGTAGCCGTCGGGGTCGATGGTGGCCACGTCGCCGGTGGGAAACCAGCCGTCCTGCAGAGGGTCGCCGCCCTCGTTTTTGAAATACGAGGAAGTCACCCACGGGCCCCTGACGAGCAGGTCGCCGAAAGCCTTGCCGTCGTTGGGGAGGGTGTTGCCTTCGGTGTCGACGATCTTCATGTCGACGCCGAAAATCGCGCGGCCCTGCTTGTTCTGAACCGCGTAGCGGGCTTCCTTGTCGGCCTTGGCGTGCTTGCCTTTGAAAGTGGCGACGGTGCCCAGCGGACTCATCTCGGTCATGCCCCAGGCATGCAGCACCTTGACGCCGTATTCTTCCTGGAAGGTGCGGATCATCGCGGGCGGGCAGGCCGACCCGCCGATGACGGTGGCCTTCAGCGTCGAGAACCTGAGCTTGGATTCCTTCATGTAGTTGAGCAGGCCCAGCCACACCGTCGGCACGCCCGCGCTCATGGTGACGCCTTCCTTCTCGAACATTTCGTGCAGGCTCTTGCCGTCGAGGTGAGGTCCCGGGAAGACCAGTTTCGCGCCCATCAGGGCGCAGCTGTATGGCAGGCCCCAGGCGTTGACGTGGAACATGGGCACCACGGGCAGGATGGCGTCGGCGGCCGAAAGATTCAGCGCATCGGGCAGCGCCGCGGCGTAGGCGTGCAGCATCGTGCTGCGATGGCTGTAGAGGACGCCCTTCGGATTGCCCGTCGTGCCGGAGGTGTAGCACAGGCACGAAGCGGTCTTCTCGTCGAAGGTCGGCCATTCGAACTTGGCGTCCTGGGCGTCGATGAGCTCTTCGTAGCACAGCGCGTTCGAGAGCGGGGAAGAGGCCGCGGTTTCAGGCATATGCGCCCGATCGGTCATGATCACGAAGTGCTTCACCGACTTCAGGCTGGCCGCGACTTTTTCCACCAGCGGGACGAAAGTGAGGTCCATGAAGAGGACCTTGTCCTCGGCATGGTTGGCGATATAGACGACCTGCTCCGGGAACAGGCGCGGATTGATCGTATGGATCACGGCGCCCGACCCCGCCACCGCGTAATAGATCTCGAAATGGCGGTATCCGTTCCAGGCCAGCGTGGCCACGCGGTCGTTCATTTTCACGCCGAGCCCCGCAAGGGCTTTGGCCAGGCGTCTGGATCGCGCGTGGGCCTCGCGATAGGTGTAGCGGTGGAAATCGCCTTCGACGCGCTTGGACACGATCTCGGTGTCGCCGGGGTGGCGGTCGGCGTGGCGGATCAGGTCGCTGATCAAGAGCGGCATGTCCATCATCAGGCCGTTCATGGTGTCTCCTTGAGGCTGTTGTTGGGGTCGAGGGTAGCGGTACTGGGTGGGGGAGTAAATAGGAGGGCGCCTGGCTTTGCGGGCTGATCGGTGAGCGCGTTGCTCTCCCGGTTGAGTAGCGCCTAGCGTGCCTACTTGACTGTCCGTGGGGTCCGCCGCCTGGCCCGCGGCGCCGCGTGCCCAAGGAGGTTTCTGAGCGGCAAGCCGGTTTTCGTCCGATAGATGTCGAAGTCGCGGTCGATCGAAAGAACCGCCTCGACGCCCAGCCGGGCGCAGGCTTCGGCGAGCGTCGCGTCGGCGAAATCCAACGGCAAGTCCCGGTACTTGCGAACGATCTCGATCACGCGTCGCAGACTTCCCGGCCCGAATTCGACGAGCGCAAGGCCACCGCGCTCCACCCATTCGAGGAAATCGAGCTGTGCCGCGTGCCCCACGCGGGCGGCCAGCAAGGCCGCGGTTTCGGTGACCACCGCAGCGGTGGTCAGGAGCCTGATATCGGAGTGATCGCGAAGATACGCCGCGACGCGCAGATGGTGCGCATCGCTCCGGTCGAACAGCGCGAGCAGCGGCCCGCTATCCGCGAGCGCGGCGTTTCGCATCCGTCAGGCGCGCATAGAGTTCGCGCCGGCGTGTCGAGAGATCGTCCCTGCCGCTCGCGTGACGTCCGAAAAGATCCTTGCCGAGCGCGTACGGTGAACGAACGTTCGCGAGGTAATCGCGCAATGCCGCTTGCACCAACGCGCTCTTGGTGGCGCCATCGGCGGCGCAGCGCCGATCGAGCGCCGCCTCGAGGTCGGGGTCGAGTTTCACGGTCAGGGTCATGACTGGCCTCCGGTATGGAGGGCCTGATAATACCAGAAGTAATACCTGCGGGCGCCCCGGAGCCTCCGATGTCCGGTGAGGAGCGTCTCCGCAACCGTCCGGGCCGCCCGTGCTTGACCCCTCCCGGCCGGTTGACTACCATGGTTCGCACCGGGAAACGGCAAACAAGATCCGCGGGTGATGGACCGCAGCTAATGGACCGCAGCTAATGGACCGCATCTAATGGACAACAACAACCGCCGACCCCTTCACCTAAGGAGAAAGACATGAAACGCCTCATCCGCGCGGCCGCCTTCGGCGCCGCCCTGGCCACACTCGCCTTCGGCCTGCATGCGCAGCCCAAGCCCGCGGCCAAGGGCGCCTCGGGCGACACCATCAAGATCGC
>JANMXB010000295.1:0-4367 GCA_031380765.1 Pseudomonadota bacterium
GCCGGGTGGCGCACGTTCGGCAAATAAGTCGACTCTGACCCGCGCTCCAGACCCGCTTTCCCGATTTTGTATTCCCATCTCTCGTTCTTTTGCGAAATCAACGCTTGCGCGGACGCGCAAGCGAAGTATTTCGCTAAAGAACGAGATCTATGAAAAGCAAAAACCGCTCCGGCCGTAAAGTCCGGTCGGGTCGTAAGGTCGGGGCGACCCGACTTATTTCGGCACGGTGGCCACGAACGACGGTCTTGCGGCGAGGGGGGCGAACCATTCGCCCAGCATCGGGCGCTGCGAGCGCCAGAGAAACTCCGGGTTGCGCGCTTCCAGGCCAAGGGCGCACGCAAGCGTGATCTGCGCCATGTTGAGCGGACCACGCATGAGCGGAGTGCCGACCTCTTTTTCAAAGACATCCGCCATGCGCCGGGCGCGGTCCTTCTCATGCTGGATCACGCCGGGCGAACGCTCGTTTTCGGGCCGGGCCATCTCGCGGTTCCAGACCGAAAGGCCGTCGAGCAGGCTCCGGGCCATGGCCTCGAGACGGCGCCCTTCCAAGCGTGCGTCGTCCGGCAGCCCGAGCGTGGGATTGCCCCCGAGGCGATCGAAGTACGCACAGATGACGATGGAATCCTCGAGCCCGCGTCCGTCCTCGCACACGAGATACGGAACCCGGCCGGAAGGGTTGATGCGGTAGTACGGACTGTCCGCCGTCCGCGTCTTTGCGGCGACGATTTCGACCTGGTCCTGCAGTCCCTTCTCGATCACCACGATGCGCGCCATGCGTGCGTAGGGCGACCCCGGCGTGACGTAGAGCTTCATCATGTTGGCCTGCTCGTTAATTTGTAAGGAATTCTTTCAGCGCCTTTTCCGGCGGCTTGGCATAGTTGGAGCGGCGGCTGACAGCGGCCATGCCCGCGATGCGGCGCAGCTTGATGGCAGTTTCCGCGGCCTTGGCGATGAGGGTGATGCCGTTGATGATCGGCGCACCGTCGAGGTTGGCGCCCTTCTCGGAGCCGTAAAGCATCATCGGCAGCCCGCCCGCCGGCACGATCACGTCGGCGCCCGCATCGAGCAGGATCCGGCATTCGCGCTCCCACTTCGGATACAGACGGTCGAACGCCTCCTTGGTGGCAAAGGCGTCGATGAAATCGCTCACGCTAGCGTTCACCGCGCGCACTCCCACGACCCGGCTTTGCAGCCCATAACGGATGACCTGATCCTCGTGCCAGGGAATGAACACGGGGTTGATGGTGACGAGACCGAGCTTGCGCCCCAGCGTGCAGGCGTGAAACAGCGTCGTCTCGCCCAGGCCGAGCACCGGGAAATCCACCGCCGACTTGACCTCCGCGAGGCCGGCGTCCTGGAAATGGGTGATGGCGATGGCATCGAACCCCTGGCGCTCCGCCTCGATCGCCCCGCGAACGAAGGCGCCGGCCATCCGGAACTCGGTGAGGGCGTGCGTGGTGGTGGCGGGTGGGGTCGTGGTGTTGAAGGTGCAACTGAACTCCGGGTCGAGGATCGCTTTGAGGTGGGCCTCGACCCTGTTGATGTAAGGTGCCATATGGATGCGATCCGTCGCGCCCTGGAACCAGATCCGGTATTGGCTTTTGGCTTCGGTCATTGGAATTCCTTTTGGCGGTTCGTTAAGTTAATTATATTTTGGACGCGGTAATTTTATCCCGGCGCAGCCCACATTCAGCTCCAGCAATGACCACACCCCCCCGCAAAGGTTATGACGGCGTCGCCGTCGCAGTGCCGGTCAGCGTGCCCTACGTCCGCTATTCGACGCATGGCGCGCACTGGTTCATCGGGCGGGTGCTGGCAGAAATGGTGAAAAAGGCGGGCATCGACAAGAACGCCATCGACGGCCTGTGCGTGTCGAGTTTCACCCTGGCGCCGGACACCGCGGTGGGTCTGACGCAGCACCTGGGCCTCTCCCCGCGCTGGCTCGACCACCTGCCGCTGGGGGGCGCCTCCGGGGTCGTGGCGGTGCGCCGCGCCGCGCGCGCCATCCAGAGCGGCGACGCCGGGATTGTGGCCTGCGTCGCGGGCGACACCAACCACGTGGCGTCTTTTCGCCAGTCGCTGAGCAGCTTCAGCCTCTTCGCGCGCGATGCCACCTATCCCTACGGCTCGGGCGGGCCGAACGCGATGTTCGCTTTCATCACCGCGCACTACATGCGCACCTACGGCGCGCGGCGCGAGGACTTTGCACGCATCTGCATCGCCCAGCGCGAGAATGCGCTCGCCACGCCGTATGCGATGTTCAAAAAGCCGCTGACGCTCGAGGAGTACATGGCGGCGCGTGTCATCGCCGAGCCGATCCACCTCTTCGACTGCGTCATGCCCTGTGCGGGCGCCGAAGGGGTTTTGCTGATGAGCGAGGCGCGCGCGCGCGACCTCAACCTGCCTTTCGCGCGCCTGCTTGCGGCCACCGAGCGACACAACGCCTATCGCGACGACCCGATCATGATGCGCGGCGGCTGGGCGATGGATCGCGAGGATCTGTACGCGCAGGCGGAAGTGAAACCGGAGGATCTCGACCTCGTGCAGTTCTACGACGACTACCCTGTGATCGTGATGATGCAGTACGAGGATCTCGGGTTCTGCGGCAAAGGCGAAGGGCCCGCCTTCGTGCGGAGCCGTACCCTGACGCGGGGCGGAAACCTGCCCACCAACACCAGCGGCGGGCAATTATCGGTTGGGCAGGCGGGCGCGGCCGGTGGCTACATTGGTCTGGTGGAAACGGTGCGCCAACTCAGCGGTCAAGCGCCGGGTCGCGAGGTGCCAGACGCCAAACTCGGCCTCGTGAGCGGCTTCGGCATGGTGACCTACGACCGTTGCCTGTGCACGGGCGCCCTGATCCTCGCACGGGGCGATTCATGACTTCGCCGATGACGCGTCCGAAACGCAAGAACCCGGTGCTGCGCACGCGGCTGCCGACGCTGCCGCCGTGGGGCCGCAGCCGCATCGCGCTTGGCATCACGGCCGCCGCAACGCTCGGCCGCTTCGAGCTGCAGAGTTGCGCGGACTGCGGGGCGACGCAGTACCCGCCGCGCGAAGCGTGCCACGCCTGCCTGTCCGACCGCCTGCACTGGAAAGTACAAAGCGGCGCGGGCAAGCTGCTGAGCGAGACGGTCCTGCATCACAGCAACGATCTTTTCTTTCGCGAGCGCCTGCCCTGGCGCCTGGGCCTCGTGCAGCTCGACGTCGGCCCGACGCTGATGGTGCATTTGCTCGACTGCGCGCCGGGGGCGCCGGCACGAGTGAGGGTAGACGCACGCCTGGACCGCGCTGGACAAGCAGTGTTGGTGGGATTCCCTGAAACGGAGACTGAACACATGTCTGAAGACCGCGTGCTGCGCGAAATGACCTGCGACCCGAAATTCCGCAAGGTGCTGGTGACCGACGGCAAGACCGCCGTGGGCCACGCGATCGTCAAGGCACTGGTGGCCGCCGGCGCCGACATCGTCTGGGTCGGCCACGCCGAGCCGTGGAAGAAGCTGCCGGGCTTTGAGGAACTGGCTGCGCTGCCGCAGGTCACGCTGGTACCGCTCGACCTCACGAGCGCAAGATCGGTGAGCGAACTCGCCGGCGAAGTGGCCGGCAAGGTGGACATCGTCATCAACAACGCGGAAGTGCATCGAAGTTACGGCATCAGCACGCGGCGTGGCGCCGACGCGGCCCGCGCCGAAATGGACATCAACTACTTCGGCTTGCTGCGCCTCGCGCAGGAGTTCGGCCCCGCGCTGAAAGGCCGTGGCGCCGACGGCCCTGCCAGCGCGGTGGCGTGGGTGAACCTGCTGTCCATCTACGCCTTGTCGAACTATCCGCCGCACGGCACCTACTCCGCCTCCAAGGCCGCCGCGCTTTCGCTTGCGCAGTGCCTGCGCGCCGAAATGCGGCCGGCGGGCATCCGCGTGATCAACCTCTTTCCGGGGCCGATCGACGACGAGTGGAACCAGCTCATCCCGCCGCCCAAACTCGCGCCGGCTTCGCTCGCGCTGGCCGTCGTCCGCGCGCTGCGCGACGGCGTGGAAGACGTCTACCCTGGGGATGTCGCGCAGGAGTGGCTCGCGCGCTGGCGGGAAAATCCCAAGGTGCTCGAGCGAGAGCTCGCCGCGGAAGGACCCTGAACATGCAACCCAACGACATTCTTGGCGCGCTGGCCGGCGCGCTGGCCGGCGGAAAGATCCGCGTGGTCGACCTCACGCACACGCTGACACCCGAATTTCCGCAGATCGCGCTGCCGCCCGAGTTCGGTCAGTGCCTGCCGTTCCGGCTCGAGGAAGTCTCGCGCTACGACGAGCGCGGCCCGAGCTGGTACTGGAACAATTTTTCCTGCGGCGAGCACACCGGCACCCATTTCGATG
>JANMXB010000308.1:0-2021 GCA_031380765.1 Pseudomonadota bacterium
GCCGGGTGGAACACACACAGTGCCGTCGCCGTGACGCTTACACGCAGGTTTACATCCCGGAGCGACTGTGCGCAAAGGCACAGAGCCGCTTGTGCCCCCCGGCATAGGCTTGGCCCAACGCGCTCAGGGACCAGGCAATGAAGATCACGATGTCGGCGGCACATCTCGCGCGCTACAAACAGATCGCGCTCTTGCTCTGGAAGTACGGGCGATCGGATCTGGCGACCCAGATGGGCATCGACGATTCGATCGATGGCGGCAACGCGGATCATCGCGGCGGCGCGGATACCGGCGGGTCGGGGGATGCGTCCCCCGGGCAACTCGCCGACGACCTCGAAGCCATGGGGCCGACGTACGTGAAGGTCGGCCAGATCTTCGCCAGCCGGCCGGACCTCTTGCCGGAGCCTTACCTCAAGGCGCTGGCGAGGCTGCAGGACCACGTAAAGCCCTTCCCCTACGCCGAGGTCGAGGAGATCGTCGCGACCGAGCTCGGCGCGCGCATTTCCAAGGCCTTCTCGAGCTTCGACCAGACGCCCATCGCCGCGGCGTCGCTCGGTCAGGTGCATTGCGCGGCGTTGCGCGACGGGCGTCCCGTCGCGGTCAAGGTGCAGCGTCCCGGAATCGCGGCGCAAATCGCCGAAGACTTCGAAGTGCTGGGCCAGATCGCGGAGTTTTTCGACGAGCACACCGATCTTGGCCGGCGCTACCGGTTCCAGGTGATGCTCGAGGAATTGCGCATCACGCTGCAGCAGGAGTTGAACTACGAGCGCGAGGCGCAAAACCTTGTCACGGTAGGAAAGAATCTCGCCGAATTCGAGCTGATCCAGATCCCGCAGCCGGTCGCCGACTACTCCACGCGCCGCGTGCTCACGATGGAGCATGTCGAAGGGCGCAAGATCACATCGCTTGGGCCCCTGGCCAATCTCGAGCTCGAGGGCGCGACGCTAGCCGAGGAGCTCTTTCGCGCCTACCTGAAGCAGGTGCTCGTCGACGGCACTTTCCACGCCGATCCGCATCCGGGCAATGTCTTCGTCACCAGCGACGGCCGGATTGCGCTGCTCGACCTGGGCATGGTCGGCCACACGACGCCCGCCATGCAGGAACACCTGCTCAAGATCCTGCTTGCGATCAGCGAAGGCAAAAGCGACGACGCGGCCGAGGTCGCAATCCGGATGAGCCGCACCACCGAAAAGTTCCAGCCCGAAGAATTCAGCCGCCGCGTCCGCCAGCTGCTCGCCGTGCACCAGGACGAGGGCCTGCGCCAGATGAACGTCGGCAGGAGCCTGCTCCAGGTCAGCCGCATTGCGGCGGAAAGCGGACTCTTCGTCCCGAGCGAGCTCACGCTGCTGGGCAAGACCCTGCTGCAGCTCGACGAGGTCGGCCGCATCCTCGACCCGGAGTTCGACACCAGCGCGTCGGTACGCCGCAATGTCACCCAGATCCTTTCGCAACGCATGAGCAAGACCGCGACGCAGGGCAGCGTGCTGAGTTCGCTCCTCGAAATGAAGGACTTCGTGACCGGGCTGCCGGCGCGGCTCAACCGGATCCTCGACTCGGTTGCCAACGCCGAGCTCGAGGTCAAGGTGCGGGTGCTGGACGCGAAACTGTTGATGGAAGGACTGCAGAAGATCGCCAACCGCATCGCCACCGGCCTGATCCTCGCCGCACTCATCATCGGCGCGTCCCTGTTGATGCGGGTGGACACGGCGTTCCGCATCTTCGGCTATCCCGGACTCGCGATGCTGCTCTTCATCGCGGCGGCGGTGGGAGGCTTCTGGCTCGTGCTGGGAATCTACGTGCAGGACCGCAAGAGCGGGAAGAAGGCGACGCGCTGACCTGCTAGACGCAGGTCCGGTCGATCGCCTGCGGCCGCCGCGCCGGCCAAGTCCTGCATTCGCTGCGCAGCCGCTGGTATTCCAGCGCAAAGGAGCGCACCTTGCGGCATGCGTCCGCGGAGTCCACGCCGCGCCAGCAGTCCTGCAGCTCGCGTCCGCTAAATTCGACGGTGACCACCGGCGCGC
>JANMXB010000323.1:0-2699 GCA_031380765.1 Pseudomonadota bacterium
GTCTCGCTGGATGATCGACCCGGCCATCTGCGCAAATGCGGCCGCCGAGCAGGCCGCCCCGAGCGCTACCGCTGCTGCCGTTCTGATGAGCTTCATGTTTTCCTCCGTTCGTTCATGGGACATCCCCATGTGCCTATTCAACGGCGTTCCGGCAGGGACATCGTCCTGTTGCCTGTAAATCCGGTTACAGGATGTGAATGCCGGGCGCGAAATTCGTTAACCAGTTCCTGCGCCGCGCCGGATTTCCGCAGCATGCGCTCTAGCGCGCCCGCTCATTGTGCTTCTCGTAGCGGATCAGGCGGCTCAAGTCGTTTTGCGCGATTTCAATGCGCGCCCGTTCGCGCTCGGTAATTACGCCGTCTCGCCGCGCCCTGGCTTCCATGCGCTCGATTTCGGCCTGGCGCTGGCGCAACCGGGCCACCTCGCGCGGGGTAAGCTGCCCGCTTCGGATCCCCTGCTCGATGCGCTCGTTGTTGATGGCGTCGCGCCGCTCGAAGCGCAAGCCGTGCCCCACGACCGGAGCGTTGTTGAAGGCGTCGCGCCGGTCGAAACCCGGGGCGCCCTGCGCCAGGACCGCGGTCGAAAAAACTGCGCCAAGCGCCACAGCCACTGCTGCTTGTTTGAGGCCCATGTTTTGCTCCTTCAGTTCAATTGGGGACGTCCCATGTCCTATAGAACGCGTGGCGCGGCGATAAGTCCCTTTCTATCTCGTAAGGGGCGTAAGCGTTTGTTACGGGGCGCGCTTGCGGCTAGGATTGTTCAAATGGAAAAGCACGTAGTTATCCTGGGGTGCGGTTTCGGCGGCCTGTTCGCGGCGCAAGCGCTCGCCGGCACTCCGGTGCGCGTTACCGTAATCGACCGCGCGAACCATCATCTCTTCCAGCCGCTCCTATACCAGGTCGCCACGGCAGGGCTTTCGGCGCCTGCCATTGCGGCGCCGATCCGCCAGATCCTCGAGCACCAGAAAAACACCACGGTGCTGATGGCCGACGCGATCGGGATCGACACCGCGCGACGCGTGGTGCTACTCGATGACAGCGAGGAGATCGGCTACGACTATCTCATCGTGGCCACCGGCGCCACCCACAGTTATTTCGGCCATCCCGAATGGGAACGCGACGCGCCAGGACTGAAGACGCTGGAGGACGCCTTCGAGATCCGGCGCCGGATTCTCGTCGCATACGAGCGCGCGGAGCGCGAAACCGATCCCGCAAAGCGCGCGCCCTGGCTCACTTTTGCGGTCGTCGGCGCCGGCGCCACCGGCGTCGAGATGGCCGGCACGCTGGCCGAAATCGCGCGCCACACGTTGCGCGGGGAATTCAGGCGGTTCGATTCGAGCGAGGCTCGGGTGATCCTGCTGGAAGGCTCGCCGAACGTGCTTTCCTCCTATCCCGGGGACCTCTCCCGCAAAGCAAGAAAGCAGCTCGAGCGGCTGGGCGTTGTCGTACGCACCGACACCAAGGTCACCGGCATCGATGCCGACGGCGTATCGATCGGCGCAGAGCGGCTGGCCGCCAGGACCGTGATCTGGGCCGCCGGAGTCGCGGCGTCGCCTTTGGGAAAGTCCCTGGGCGTGACACTCGACCGGGCCGGGCGCGTTCCGGTTGGCGCGGATCTCTCACTTCCCCAGCACCCCGAAGTTTTCGTCATCGGCGACCTCGCCGCCGCGACGAGCGAAGGCAAGCCCGTGCCCGGCATCAGCCCGGCGGCCAAGCAGATGGGCCGCTACGCCGCGAAATGCATCCTGCAGCGCATGCGTGGCGAGCCTTCGAAACCATTTCGCTACATCGACTACGGGCAGCTCGCGACGATCGGCCGCAACGCCGCGGTGGCGGTCATCGGCAAGCTGCAGATCTCAGGGTATCCGGCGTGGCTCGTGTGGCTCTTCGCGCACATCTACTTCCTGATCGGCTTTCGCAACCGCATCGTGGTGCTGTTCGACTGGGCGCTGGCCTATTGGAGCTTCGAGCGCAACGCGCGCATCGTGGCGGGGAGCATGAGCAGTCGCTGAGCATTCTATTGCGCTGCCACAAGAGCAAGGACTTCGTGTATAATGCGTTCCAAGGTCTTGTTTCGCTTCAATCGGTTAGCGTTTCAGCCCTCTTCGCGGCTTCCCGCCCGGCAGGTACGACTGCAGAATAGCGCGGGCTTCTCGAATTCCCCTTAAGTAGTACTTCATCTGCCTGAACCGGTATGGATAACGAAGTGTTATCCCAGGCCGATCCCCAGGAGAAATTGTCATCGATACGTCGTTCTCGACGCTCGGGCTGTCGGATGCGCTCACGCGCGCCGTTGCCGAGCAAGGCTACACAATCCCCACGCCGATCCAGGCGCAGGCCATTCCCTTCATTCTTGCAGGCCGCGACCTGCTGGGCGCCGCCCAAACGGGCACCGGCAAGACCGCGGGCTTCACGCTTCCGATGCTGCAGCGCCTCGCCGAAATCGGCGCACAGGGCGCTACCGGCAAACAGGCAATTCGCGCACTGGTTCTCGTACCCACCCGCGAGCTCGCGGCGCAGGTGCACGAAAGCGTGCGCAACTACGGCAAGCACATGAAAATGCGCTCGGCCATGATCTTCGGCGGCGTGGGCTTCAGCCCGCAGGCCGCCGAGATCCGCCGCGGCGTGGACATCGTCGTAGCCACCCCCGGCCGCCTGCTCGATCACGTGCAGCAACGCACCATAGATTTGCGCAGCATC
>JANMXB010000405.1:0-2804 GCA_031380765.1 Pseudomonadota bacterium
CACCGCAGGCCGCCCGGCCCGAAAAATACCCGCCTTCTCGCGGCCGATGTCTTCGCGGGTCGGTCCCAGGTAATCCATGTGATCCATGTCCACGCTGGTCAGCACGGCGCAGTCGGCATCGAACACGTTGACGGCATCGAGTCGCCCGCCGAGGCCGACCTCGAGGATCCATGCATCGAGAGGCTCTCGCGCAAAGAGCCACGCCGCGGCAAGCGTTGCATATTCGAAGTACGTGAGGGGGGTGTCATCTCTTGCTCCCTCGACGGCGTCGAAGGCCTCGCTCAAATCCGTGTCAGCGGCTTCGCGCGAGTCGATCCTTACGCGCTCGTTGTAACGCAGCAGATGCGGCGAGGTGTAGAGGCCCGTCCGATAGCCGGCGCAACGCAGGATCGACTCCAGCATCGCGCAGGTCGATCCCTTGCCGTTCGTTCCGCCAACCACGATGACCGGACAAGCCGGGAGCAACCCAAGGCGGCCACGCAGTTCCTCGACCCGCTCGAGACCCAGCGCGATGGCCTTCGGATGCTGGCGCGCGATAAACGCCAGCCACTCGTAGAGGGATTTCAGTTTGTCGGTTCCGCCGGCATGCCTTGCAGCAGCGCCAGCAATACCGCGAGCTTGTCGCGCATCTGGCGCCGGTCGATGATCATGTCGATCGCGCCCTTCTCGAGCAGGAACTCGGAGCGCTGAAATCCCTCGGGAAGCTTCTGGCGCACGGTCTGCTCGATGACCCGCGGGCCGGCGAATCCGACCAGGGCCTTTGGCTCGGCGACAACCACGTCGCCAAGGAAGGCATAGCTCGCCGACACGCCGCCGGTCGTGGGATCGGTGAGCACCGAGACGAACGGCAGCCCTCGGTCGCTGAGCTCGGTTAGCGCGGCGGTGGTTTTTGCCATCTGCATGAGGGACAGCAGGCCTTCCTGCATGCGCGCTCCGCCGCTGGCGGTAAAGACGACGAACGGCAGCTTCTCGTCGATCGCCAGACGCACCCCGCGCACGAAGCGCTCGCCGAGCACCGAGCCCATGGTGCCGGCCATGAAGTCGAACTCGTGCGCCGCGGCGACCACGCCGAGCGACTTGATCGAGCCCTGCATCACCACCAGCGATTCGGTCTCGCCGGTGTTGTCGTGCGCTTCGGCGAGCCTTGCGGGATAGCGGCGCGAATCCTTGAACTTGAGGCTGTCCACCGGAAGCACCTCGGCGCCGATCTCGAACCGGCCATCCTCATCGAGGAGTGCCTCGAGCCGGGCACGCGCGCCGATCCGCTGGTGATGGCCGCATTTGGGGCAGACGTTGAGGTTTTTTTCGAGATCGGTCGCATACAGGACGGCATCGCAGGACGGGCACTTGGTCCACAGGCCTTCGGGCACCTGCTTGCGGGCAGCGCCTTCGACGCGCTTGATCTTGGGCGGGAGGAGTTTCTGCAGCCAGCTCATTTTGCATCCCCTGCGTTTATCCTGCGCTTAGCCATCCAGCGCCGCGCGGATCGGGCGAATCAGTTCGGCGACCCGCTTTACCGCGTTCTCCGGGCCGGCCGCTTCGATTTCCTCGATGATGCGGCTGCCTATGACCACCGCATCGGCCACTGCCGCGATCGCCTTTGCCGAAGCGGCATCACGGATGCCGAACCCGACCCCGATGGGGAGTTTCGATGCGGCGCGGATCTTCGGCAAATGCGCAGCCACGTCCGAAGTGTCGATATGGCCGGCTCCGGTCACGCCCTTGAGGGACACATAATAGAGGAATCCGCTGCCGACACGCGCTACCTCCTTGATGCGCGCGTCGGTCGAAGTCGGCGCAAGCAGGAAGATCTGGTCGATCGCGTTCTTGCGGCACAGTTCCGCGAAGGGGCCGCATTCCTCGGGCGGGTAGTCCACCACGATCACGCCGTCGACCCCCGCCGAAGCTGCCGCATCGACGAATTTCTCCACGCCCATCGCCTCGATCGGATTGGCGTAGCCCATGAGGACGATGGGCGTGGCCGGGTCCTTCGCGCGGAATTCGCGCACCATCCCGAGAACGTCCGCAAGGCGCACGCCGTGTTTCAGGGCGCGCTCGGAAGAGCGTTGGTTCGCCGGACCGTCGGCCATGGGATCGGAAAACGGCACGCCGATTTCGAGGATGTCGCACCCGGCGCCCGCCAGCGCATGCAGCAACGGCACGGTCAGCGCGGGAGAGGGATCGCCGGCGGTGATGTAGGGAATCAGCGCTTTCTTTTTCGCGGCGCGCAGTGCTTCGAACTTTCCCGGGATGCGCGACATCAGAACTCGAGGCCCGCTCTCTGCGCGACCGTGTGCATGTCCTTGTCGCCCCGGCCGGAGAGATTGACGAGCAGGATCCGGTCCTTGGGCAGCGTGGCGGCAAGCTTTGCCGCATAGGCCAGCGCATGCGCGGACTCCAGCGCCGGGATGATCCCCTCCAGCAGGCAAAGGTCGTGAAATGCCTTGAGCGATTCGTTGTCCGTCACGGCAACGTATTCGGCGCGGCCCGAGTCGTTGAGCCATGCGTGCTCGGGGCCCACGCCGGGATAGTCCAGGCCCGCGGAGACCGAATGGGTCTGCGTGATCTGGCCGTTGGCATCCTGCAGGAGATAGGTGCGGTTGCCATGCAGCACGCCCGGCTTGCCGGCGCAGATCGACGCGGCATGCCTGCCCGTCTCTATGCCCTCGCCGGCGGCCTCGACGCCGATGAGGCGCACGCCTTCGACTCCGATGTACGGATAGAAAATCCCCATCGCGTTCGATCCACCGCCTACGCAGGCGATCACCGCATCCGGCTGGCGTCCGGCCAGCTCCGGCACTTGA
>JANMXB010000435.1:0-1836 GCA_031380765.1 Pseudomonadota bacterium
GTTCGAGCAGTGCCGGTGCTGCCGTGCTCATGAGCCCTTCCTCATCCAGGGAAGCCGCTGGGATAGTGAGAGCAACCCTTTAGGCAGGAACATGACCAGAAGCACGATCAACAGGCCGAGCACGCCGGTGTGCACGTCCAGGAACTTGCGCCAGACCACTTCTTCGAGCAGCAGGAACACCGCTGCGCCCAGAAGCGGGCCGAACAGCGAGCCGGCGCCGCCGAGCAGGACCATGACGATGGCCTTCACCGAGTAAAGGACATCGAATACGTCCGGAGGCTCGATGTAGTGAACCCAGGACGCGTAGATGGCCCCGGCCACGCCGACGAACACCCCGGAGAGCATGAAGGCGGCAACTTTGTACAACGTGGTGTTTACGCCGAGCATGTCGGCCGCCGACTCGTTCTGCTGGATGCAGCGCAGCCCGAATCCGAGCTTGGAATTGGCCGTCGCCAGCGTCGCGGCGAATGTGATCGCCGCGAGGCCAAGCATGGCATAGAAGAAGAAAGCAGCTTGCGCGTCGATCGAGCTCATCGCGGGCACCGGCAGGTTGAGTCCCATTCCCCCACCCGTCAGGTCGGTGGCCGAATTGACGAGTTCGCGCAGGACCTCGGCGACAACGAGGCTGGCAATCGCGAAATAGTGCCCGCGCAATCTGAGCAGCGCGATGCCGAGCAACGCGGCGAAGGCCAGCGCGCCGGCAGCGGCGAGGCTCCAGGCAAGGACGGCGGGCACGCCGAATTTCTGCGCCACCGCCCCACAATAGGCACCCAGGCCGAAGAAAGCGGCCACCGCGAATGAGGGATAGCCTGCCATGCCGCCGATGAAGTTCCACGACATCGCGAGCACGCCGTACATCAGCACTGTCGTGCCCAGCCGCAGCCAGTAGGCCTCGCCCACGAAGGGGAACAGCCCGGCCAGCCCGAACAATACGATCCCGATGAGCGCGTTCCTTGTCACGCGTAGCCTTTCCGGCCGAGCAATCCCTCGGGACGCACCAGCAGGACCGCGATAAGCAGGACGAACGACAGGGTCGTTCCGTGTTCCGGGCCGATCCAGAGCGAGCCGAAGCTTTCGACCACACCCAGCGCCAATCCGCCGATCATTGCGCCCGGAACGCTGCCCAGGCCCCCGAGCACGCAGACCACGAATGCCTTGCCAAGATAGGCCGGTCCGGTCAGCGGAGAAATCGGAAAGATCATCGCCAGGAGCGGCCCCGAGGCGCCGGCCATCATTGCGCCCAGCCCGAAAGTAATCGCGTAGATGCTCTTTACGTTGACGCCCATCAGCGCGGCGGCTTCGCGGTCCATTCGCACGGCGACAATCGCGCGGCCAATGCGCGACCGGGAAAGGACGAGGTAAAGCAGACCCGTGAGGCTCAGTGCCAGCAGCATCGCGACGAGCCGGTCCACCGGCAGCACGACCGTCCCGAAGCTCAGCAGCCCGAGGGGAGGTTCGAGAATGAGCTTCCTGAAATCGGCCGTAAATGCCGCGAGCATTGCGTTCGAGAGCATCAGGTCCAGGCCAAAGGTCAGGGTGAGCGTGAGAAGCACCGGCGCTGCGATCATCCGGTTGATCAGCATGTGCTGCATGGCGTAGCCGAGCACGAAGAAGAGCGGCGCCGCGATGAGGATGGACACGAACGGGTGGATTCCCAGCTGCACGTAGCCATAGAACGCGAGATAGCCGCCCAGCACGATGAAGGAGCCGTGCAGGATGTTGATCACATTCAGCACACCCCACACGAGCGAGAAGCCGGAGGCGATGCAGGCATACAAGCCGCCGAGCACCAGCCCGTTGGCGAGGATTTGCAGGTAGAGCATGCGCGAAGTGCGG
>JANMXB010000461.1:0-10955 GCA_031380765.1 Pseudomonadota bacterium
CGGGCGACAAATGCGGACAACTGCGCGAGAGCAGCTTGGCGCAATCGAGGGCGGGATTTTTCGCGACCCACGCGCGCCACGCGACGAATCCCCCGGACAACGGCACGTCGCCCGTCGCGAGCATCGTGTTCATCACCAGCAGGCGCGAGAAGCGCTCCGGCATCTCCATCGGCAGCGTGAGCCCCAGAAGCCCGCCCCAGTCCTGCACGACCAGCGTCATGTTCCTGAGGTCGAGGCGCTCGATCAACGCAAGCAGGAAGCGGCGATGAAAGTCGAACGTGTACGCCGCATCTTCTGAAGGCTTGTCGGAGCGCCCGAAGCCGAAAAGGTCCGGCGCAACACTGCGATGGCCACCCTGGGTAAATACCGGGATCATCCTGCGATAGAGGTAGCTCCAGGTCGGCTCGCCGTGCAGGCACAGGAATACCCGCTGCGCATCGCGCGGACCTTCATCCACGTAATGCGCGCGCAGGCCTTCGAAACCCGCCAGGTTCTCGAGATAGCGCGGGGCGCAAGGAAAGCCGGGCAGATCCGCAAATCGCGCGTCGGGTGTTCGCAGAACCGAATCCATGCGCCCATTGTATGAGAAAGCGGCGCGCGACTCGCAGCGTACAATCCTGTGCATCGATCAGGAGGAAAAAATGGACTACTCGCACTATCACGACCTGCATGTCAACACTCTCGAGCCCGGCATCATCGAGATCGTCATGGGCTCGGAGGACGGCAAGCTGTCCACCGCGGGCCACCGCATGCACGCCGAGCTGGCCGACATCTGGCGCGACATCGATCGCGATCCGGAGGTCCGCGTGGCCATCATCCGTGGGGCGGGGCGCGGCTTTTCGGCCGGCGGAGACCTGTCCCTGGTGCAGGACATCGCGGACAAGCCCGAAGTGCGCGCGCGCGTGTGGCGCGAGGCGCGCGACATCGTCTACAACGTCATCAACTGCTCGAAGATCGTCGTCTCGGCGATGCATGGTCCCGCTGTCGGAGCGGGACTTGTGGTTGGGCTCCTCGCCGACATTTCAATTGCGGCGAAGAACGCGCGCATCATCGACGGCCATACGCGCCTGGGCGTGGCCGCGGGCGACCATGCGGCGATCGTCTGGCCGTTGCTGTGCGGGATGGCCAAGGCCAAGTATTACCTTTTGACCTGCGAGCAGGTCAGCGGCGAGGAAGCCGAGCGCATCGGACTGGTGTCGCTGTGTTGCGAAGAGGCCGAGCTGCAGGCAAAAGCGCTCGAAGTCGCGCGAAAGCTGGCGGCCGGCGCGCAGAGTGCATTGCGGTGGACGAAGTACAGCCTCAACAACTGGCTGCGCATGGCCGGGCCGACTTTCGATGCTTCGCTTGCGCTCGAGTTTCTCGGCTTTACCGGACCCGAGGTACAGGAAGGAATCGCATCGCACCGCGAGAAGCGCAAGCCCAACTTCCCGGACGGCGCGGCTTTCTAGCCGGTCTAGGGCTTGGTCGCGAAGCTGCTGAAGTCGAGGGCTTCTCCCGCGGCCCCGGGGGCGGGCGACGCAGCGGCCGGCGGCGAAGCCGAACCTGCGGACGTACCCGCGCACAGTCTTTCGAGATCGCGCGCGATGCCGGCAATGTCGGGACCGACCCGGCTCTGGTAGGACATCAGGATCCGCACCGGCAGATCCACCAGCGTGGGCTCTGGGCGGTCGCGCAGGTGCGCCGCATTGTTGAGGGCGGGCAGGATGTGCTGGCTCTTGGTTCCGGCCATCGCGCTGTCGATGCCGTTCATGACCGCCGCCTGCGAGCGGGCGATGCCGGAGAGCAGCTCTGCGAGTTGCAGTGCGGAGATTTGCAGCATGTGGGTTCTCCTGAGTGAGGTTGCGCGCGTTCGCGACCGAAGCTGCGGCGATGTTAACATCGCCTCATTCGCCCCGGAAAGCTGCGGCAAGGAGGCACCGTGTTTGCAGGCAGGCGTCCTTCCAACCTGGGTGTCACCAATGGTCGGCTCGCGGCGCCGAAACGCTCGCCGAACTGCGTTTCCAGCCAGGCCGATCCCGCAGATCGCGGGCATTACATCGCGCCGATCAAATTCACCGGCAGTCCGGTCGAGGCCATCGCTGCCCTGCGCAAGATCGTCGACGGCACGGAGCACACGCTCGTGGTGAAGCACGACGCCAATTACCTCTACGCCGAATTCAAGTCGAAGCTGCTGGGATTTGTCGACGACGTTGAATTCTTCGCCTCCGAAAAGGAAGGCGTGATCCATGTGCGTTCCGCTTCGCGGCTCGGCCGGCGAGATTTCGGCGTCAATCGCCAGCGTATCGAGTCGATTCGCGAGCAATTTGCAGGCTCGCTGAAGGCCTAGGCCACGCCTCCGGATGTCAGCAAGTTGACTGGAGAGCCAAAGAGGGCACGGGCCTTCCCCGTAAAATGTCAGTAGTCAGGCCAGCTCGACGATCACCGGCTGGTGGTCGGAGGCCTGTGTTTCAACGTCAACCCGCACGGTTTTCAGGCGTGGCGCGAGATCCTCGGTGACAAACACGAAGTCGCAGCAGTAGGGGTCCTTGGCGTACTCCTTTGCGTGCAGGCAAAAAGTAGGCGGGTGTTTTGTCCCGGCATGGACGGCGGACCAGGCGTCGGCCAGGCGGGGCACGTTTGCATCGAAAGGCGCCACCAAGCGCGCGTAGGCAGGGTCTTCGATCTTCATGTTGAAATCCCCGCTGAGGATCGCCCGTTTGGGCCGCTCAAATGGCTGGAACGGGCCGGACTTGTACTGCGCCGAAATCTTCGCTCTGGCGTGGCCGCACGCTTCCCCATGCAGTTCACGCAATCGCTCGACCTGCACCATGCGCTGGCGCGCGGAGTAGTACTCGAGGTGGGTTGTCACCACCCGCAGGAGGCCGAACGGCGCCTCGACGACGGCCTCGACGGCGATGCGCGGCATGCTCGGCGTGTCGCTCTCCGCCGGCCACGGCAGGGTGTGCCGGTAAGACTGCCGCATCGGCAGTCGGGACAGGATGAGATTGCCGAATTGGCGTCTGCCGCCCGCGTCGTCGGGCACTTCCACGGCAACGCCGAATACGGCCGTGTAGCCCGGGAACTCGCGCCGCAGGAGCTCGACCTGGTCCTCCCCGCTCGATCCGGCCAGCGCAGGGAAGTTGATCGCCACTTCCTGGAAGCAGGCCACGTCCGGGTCGGCGATCTGTTTGGCCACACGCGCGATTCGCCCTGGGTCAACCACGCCGTCCATGCCGCGACACCACTGGATGTTCCATTGCAAAAGTCTCATCGGATCCCCGCGCGCATGAACGATTGAACGAACTGGCGCTGAAAAAGCAGGAACGCCACCAGCAGCGGCCCCGAGGTCATCAGCGTCGCGGCCGTGATGATCGACCAGTCTATGCCCTGGTCGGAGGACGAGAACACCTGCAGGCCGACCGTGAGCGGGCGCGAGCCGACCGAGTTGGTGATGATGAGCGGCCAGAGGAAGTTGTTCCAGTGATAGCTCACCGAGACCAGGCCGTATGCGATGTACACGGGCTTTGCGAGGGGCACGTAGACCTTCAGCAGGATCTGCAGGCCGCTCGCCCCCTCCACGCGCGCCGCGTCGTCGAGCTCCCTGGGAACCGTCTTGAAAGTCTGCCGCAAGAGGAAGATTCCGAACGCGGAGGCCATGTAGGGCAATCCAATTGCGGTGATCGTGTCGGTGAGGTCGAGCTGCGCCATCGTGCGGTAGTTTTCGACGACCAGCACGTCCGGCATGATCATGAGCTGCACCAGGACCAGCATGAACACCGCGTCGCGGCCGTAAAACTCGTAGCGCGCGAATGCATACGCAGCCAGCGTGCAAATGACTAGCTGCGCAGCCAGGGTCATGGCGACCAGCACCGTGGTGTTCAGGAAATACCTTGCGAACGGCGCGGCATTCCACGCGTTCCTGAAATTCTCGAGCGTCAACGGTGCGAGGAGCTCGAATCGCGTTGAGAACTCCGCCGGGTGGAAAGCCGTCCACACCGCGTAGGCCAGCGGCAGGACCCAGAGCAGCGCGAGCGTCCACGCGCCCAGCGTTTCAAGCGCGCGGTCCAGGCCTTGCGGGTCCATGGGATCGTTCACGCGGGGTTGTTCACTGGTAATGGGTGCGCTTTTCCAGAAACACGAACTGCGCAATGGCCGCGGACGCCAGGATCGCCAGGAGCACGACCGTGAGCGTGGCGGCATAGGCCGAATCCCAGAACTTGAAGCCCACTTCGTAGATGTAATACAGGAGCAGCGAGCTTGCGTTGTCCGGGCCGCCCTTGGTCATCACGATGATGTGCTCCACCAGGCGGAAGGAATTGATCACCGCATTGATCAGCACGAACAGCGTCGTGGGCATCAACAGGGGGAAAATCACCCGGCGGAAGTAGTACCAGCGCCCCGCGCCTTCGATCGCAGCGGCTTCGGCGAGCGAAGGCGGGATCGCCTGCAGGGCCGCCAGGTAAAAGATCATGAAAAAGCCGGCCTCTTTCCAGATCGTCTCCACGACCAGGCAGGCGAGCACGGTGTTCTGCGTGCCGAGCCAGTTATGCGACGGAAGGCCCGCCAGCCCCGTGATCTGCTCCAGCAGCCCGTAGGTCGGCGTGTAGAAAAACAGCCAGATGTTCGCCACCGCGATCATCGGCAGCACCGTGGGCGTGAAGAACGCCATGCGCAGGAAAGCACGGCCGGCGAGCTTTCCGTTCACCCAAACGGCCATGAGCAGGGCGAGCGCAATCGACGCGGGAATGGTTCCCGCCGCAAACCACAGGTTGTTGGCGAGGACCTGCCAGAACACCGGGTCGTCGACCATCGCCTGGTAGTTCTGCAACCCGACCCAGACCGCCGCGCGGTCGCCTTTCGGCGTGGAATAGAAGCTGTGCCAGAAGGTGGCAACGGCCGGGAAATGCGTAAACGCGGCGAGCAGCACCACGGCCGGCAGCAACAGCAGCCAGCCGTGGATATGCGCGCTTAAGCGGCCCAAATTATTTCCGCCCGGGTCACTTACGCCGGGTCATTTCCGATAGGGGCGCAGGAGACGCTCTGCCTCGCGCTGTGAATCCTTCATCGCCTGGTCCGGCTTCTTGGTGCCGGTCAGCGCCGCCTGCAGCCCGTCGTTGAGCGCTTTGGTGACGCGCTGGTTGTCATGCGTGGACAGTTCCGCCACCGAGAATTCGAGCTGGTCGCGCGCGACCACGGCGGGTGGAAAGCCGGCGGCATATTTCCTCATCGCGACGGTTTCCCACGCCTGCGGACGCACGGCGACATAGCCGGTCTCGATGCCCCACTGCGCGGCACGCTCGGCCGAAGTCATCCATTTGACGAACTTCAGCGCGGCCTGCTGCTGCGCCGGCGTGGACTTCTTGAACACGTAGAAATTACCTCCGCCCGTCGGGCTGCCGCGGCGCTTCGCGGCGGGCAGCATCGCCACGCCGAAATCGAACTTGGCGTTGTTCTTCACGTTGGTGAGGTTGCCGGTGGTGGTCCACATCATCGCGATCTTGCGCTCGAAGAAGTCCTTCGGCGTGGTGCCCCATTCGATGATGCCGGGCGGCATGACCTTGTGCTTGCGCGACAGGTCCACCCAGAACTGCAGCGCCTCGACCACCGCGGGACTGTCGTAATAGGTCTGGTTGCCGGCTTTGTTCATGAGCACGGCGCCGTTGGGGGTGGTGAAGCCCTGGAAGAGCCAGTACGGAAAACCTGACGAGGGCACCTGCACGCCCCATTGCGAGACATTGCCGGAAGTGTCGCGCTTGGTAAGTTTCTGCGCGTATTGGAGCATTTCCTTCCAGGTTTCCGGGGGCCGATTCGGGTCGAGCCCCGCTTCCTTGAACATTTCCTTGTTCCAGTACAGCACGATCGTGGAACGCTGGAACGGGATGCCCCAGACCTTGCCGCCGGTCTGGCTGTTCTCCATGAATGCCGGATAAAAGCTTTTCATCCAGGCTTGGTCGTCCGCGCTGGTCGCCAAGCCCGTCCAGTCGATGACCGCGCCCTCGTCGATCAGCGTGAACATGTCGGTGGACAGCAGCACGGAGAGCACCGGCGGCTCGCCCGACTTCATCGCCGTGAGCGCCTTGACGATCGACTCCTGGTAGGTGCCCGAGTAGATCGGCTTTACCTTGATTCCCGGATTGTCCTTTTCGAAATCGCCGGCCATGCTGTCGATGAGCTTGGTGATCGGCCCGCCGACCGCGACCGGGTAGTAAAAGGACACATCTGTGGTTTGCGCTGCCGCCATCACGGGCATGAGCGCTGCGGCCGCGATGGCGGCGATGCGTTTTAGTCTTATGGACATTGACTCCCTCCTTGAAAGATCAGGCTGCGAAAGTTGCCGATGCGCTTATGCGCTCAACGCGCACGCCGCTCGCGGCATCGAACAGGTGGACCGCTTCGCGATCCCATGAAAGCCTGGCATCGCTTGAGCGCGCAAGGCTTATCTGGCCCGGTTGCCGCGCGGTGAGCAGTTGCGCGCCGACCCGGCAGGTGACGATCGAGTCGGCCCCGAGGTACTCCACCGTTTCGACCCGGGCCGCGATTCCGTCCGCGCCCAGACGCACGTGTTCGGGCCTCACGCCCAGCAGAAGGCCGTCCCCCGTTAGCGAAGGCAGCGACACGACATTCATCGGCGGCGTGCCGACAAAGCGCGCCGCGAACACGCTCGCCGGCCGCGCGTAAAGTTCTGCCGGCGTCGCGTTCTGCACGATGCGGCCGTCTTTCATGAGGATGACCTGGTCGGCCATGCTCATCGCCTCGGTCTGGTCGTGCGTCACGTAGACCATCGTGATGCCCAGTTCCTGCTGCAGCGTGCGGATCTCGCGCCGCATTTCGTGGCGAAGCTGCGCATCGAGGTTGGACAGGGGCTCGTCCATCAGGCACACCGCCGCCTCCGCGATGATTGCGCGCCCCAGTGCCACGCGCTGCTGCTGGCCGCCGGAAATCTGCGCAGGCTTGCGCTCGAGCAATTTCGCGAGGCCCAGCAGGCCGGCCACACGCTTGAGCCTTATGGCCCGCTCCGCGGGAGCAACCGAGCGCACCTTGAGTCCGAAAAGGATATTTTCGGCCACCGAAAGGTGCGGGAACAGCGCGTATGACTGGAAAACCATTGCGATGCGGCGCGCTGCAGGCGGCAACGCGGTGACGTCGCGTCCCCCGATCAACACCTGGCCCGCACTGACCTGCTCGAGGCCCGCAATGAGGCGCAGCGTGGTCGATTTTCCGCATCCCGAAGGGCCGAGCAATACGGCGAAGCGGCCGGCGGCCGCTTCGAAAGTGACGTCGTCCACCGCACGCGCGTCGCCCCATGCCTTGGTAACGTTCTGCAGGCAAATCGCAGACAACGGGGCGTCCTCCGGTGGGGCGTGGCAGTGCGGGAAAGCGGCAGTCTCTTGCCATTCTATTTCAGGCACGTTAACGGAAAATCCGAAGCAGTGTCAAAACGGTGCGCGAAGGTTCTTGTGGCGAGCCGGCCCGGTGAGGACTAGAGTTGACCCCGTTCCGGCTGGGAGGTGACTGCATGAATGCTGCGCTGCGAGTCCTGGTTCTCGCGTTGGCCATGCCCCATGCCTGCCTGCATGCGCAGGACAAGGCGAAAGTCGACGGCGCAGAGACTCTTTCGGCGGTGGTGCGTGTCAAGGCGCGCATCCTGCCTAACGCGCGTTCCGCGGAATCGCTCGGCACGGCGCGCGAAGGCAACGGCGTGCTGATCCGCGAAAACCTCGTGCTCACGATCGGGTATCTCGTGATCGAGGCCGAGGGCATCGAAGTCATTTCAGGCGATGGCAAGGCTGTCCCGGCGACCCTGGCCGGCTACGACCACTCGAGCGGGTTTGGCCTCTTGCGGCTGGTCGCGCCGATCGACGCCAGGCCCCTGCCCCTGGGCAATCCGGGCGAGCTGGCCGAACGCGATCCGGTGATGGTCGCCGCTTACGGTGGGCGCGAAGGCGTGAGCCTTGCATATGTCGTGTCGCGCCGGGCGTTTTCCGGCAGCTGGGAATACCTGCTCGACTCGGCGATCTTCACCTACCCGCCGGTAATGAACTGGTCGGGCGCCGCGCTCATCGGCGCCAAGGGAGATCTGCTCGGCATCGGTTCGCTGATCGTCGCGGATGCAATGAGTCCGGGCACCCAGTCGCCGGGAAACATGTTCGTCCCCGTGGATCTCCTCAAGCCGATCCTCAACGAACTGATAGAGAAGGGACGCGCCGGCCCGGCGCGTCCGTGGCTCGGCCTATCGACTGAAGAATTGCGTGGGCGCCTGTTCGTCTCGCGCGTATCGCCGGACGGGCCTGCCGCGCGTGCCGGCCTGCAGCGCGGCGACTTCGTCGTCGGCGTGGGCGCGGACGACGTGACTTCGCTTGCGGATTTCTACCGGAAGGTCTGGGCGCGCGGCAACGCAGGCGTAGAAGTACCGCTTCGCGTCTTTCAGGGAACGCAGGTAAAGGAATTGGCCGTGAGGTCGATCGACCGGGTCGACTACTTCCGCGTCAAGCCGACGCTCTAGCGGATTTTCATTCCGGGCGGGTAAGGCTGCACCGAGGGCAGCAGCGTATAGGGCGGTGTGCGTCGCAACATGTCGGTGTCCGATTCCGAACTCACGACCTTCGCGTATTCGACGTTCTTGCGCATCTCTTCGAGATAGAGATTCTGGCCGCCGAAATGTTTTTCGGCATAGGCGTACACGCCGTTCAACTGCTCGTCGAGGCGCTTGAGGGCATTGACGTAAAAACCGGGGGTCTTGCGCACCAGGTCGTCGCCCGAGCTGAACAGGACCTCGATTCGGCCGTCCGGCATGCGCCGGCGCGCGAGCCCGCCGAGCACGAACTCGGGATACAGGCGGTCGCGGCATTTTTCGAGATAACAGCGGTCGGACATCTGCGCAATGATGTCGGCCGTGCCGAGAAATTCCCCCACCTTGCGCAGCAGCGGGTCCGCGATGCGGATCGAGTCCGTCGCGCGCTCATAGCCGGTGAAGTGCACAAGAAGCGAGCCTGTTGCGGCATGCTCATCCAGGCCCAGGATGCCCAGGTACGTCCGCAGGAAGACCGAGCCGCGCGACACGTGCGTCAGCGTGTATTCGGACCCGTACTTGTGCGTGCGGTCCGCCTTGCGGCGAATATAACCAATGTCGTGGAACAGGGCGGTCACGACGCCGACCGTGAAATGGTCCGCGCTCATCGGCGCATAGCCATTGCGGGCGCGCTCGTAGCCGTCCATCAGCCGGGCCATTGCAAGCGTTACGTCGAGCACATGCTGGATATCGTGGTACTCGGTATCGCAGGGGTGATGGAGCTTGTCGGCGCCGCAGTACAGGTCGGTCAGGTCGGCAAACGCCCGGGCGATGGGCTGCGAGGCAGCCGAGGGGTAGAGATGCTCGAAGATCTGCCTGACCTCGGATCCCACCTCGGTGGGGCCGGTCGTGCGGATCGAATCGGTAACGTCGTAGTCGCTGCGGCGCATTGAGTCATCTTGCGGGGCGCATTGTCCTTTTTGTCATGCTGTGCCGGCGACTGACGGCTGGCGGAGATGCCGGCCGGCCGGGGTCCCCTTTCCCCTGTCGGCCACTCCGGATAGGATGTGGGCTACGCGCACAGAATACCAGTGAATTAGGTCACACCGGCCCGCAATAAGGCGTCAAGTGTACGGGTTTTTCGGCACTTCGCGTACCCCCGTGCGCCGGCCGGACCTGGAAGGCGGTCATGGGCACCATCGCGCTAACCGACGAGGAACGCAGGGAAATCGAGCAGCGCATTGCGGAGCTCGAGATCGAGCATGGCGACCTCGACGACATCATCGGGCGATTGTCGCGAACCCCGACCCAGGACCAGCTTCAGTTGCGCCGCTTGAAGAAAAGAAAGCTCTTCCTGAAGGACCAGCTCGCGCGGCTGCGCGACAAGCTCATCCCCGACATCCTCGCGTGATTGCCCTGATCCAGCGCGTGTCCGAGGCGAGGGTCCTGGTCGACGGGGCGGCCGTCGGCGCCATCGGCGCGGGGGTGCTGGCCCTGATCGGCGTCGAGAAACGTGATGGCGAGCCCGAGGCGCGCCGGTTGCTGGAGAGGGTGCTGGGCTATCGAATCTTCCCCGACGGGGAAGGCAAAATGAACCGGTCGCTTGCGGATGTCGCAGGCGGGCTGCTGCTGGTCCCGCAGTTCACCCTTGCAGCCGACACGCACAAGGGCACGCGGCCGAGCTTCTCGTCCGCGGCTGCGCCCGCGGAAGGCGAGGCGAGCTTCGACTATCTGGCCGGTCTCGCGCGCGCCAGCCATGCCGATGTCGCGACCGGCCGGTTCGGCGCCGACATGAAGGTGCACCTGGTCAACGACGGACCGGCGACCTTCTGGCTGCAGGTGAAACCAGGATCGTCCTAGCTCTCGAGCGTCCTGAAATCGGCCGGCGCGACGATTTCGATCATTTCCACGTCCTTGGAGTGGGCGATTTCACGGTGGCGGATATTCGGGGGCTGCTGGAAACAGGTGCCCTTCTTCATCGTCATCTCTCCCACACCTTCGTATTCGAACCTGATCCACCCCTTGAGCACGTAGACGAACTGCAGGCTGCAGTCATGGCGATGCCATTCGCCTTCCGGCGCTTTGCCGGAACGCGCGCGGATCACGTGCGCGACGACTTTTCCCTTCGAGGCCCGGGCGATGCCAAGGTCCCGGTATTCGAAGTAATTGCGCAGTCCGCGCTTCTCGAACCTGGTGTCCCCGGCGTGGCTTACGGAAAACGCCTTGGCGCGCTTCGCTGCCGCCGCATTCGCAGTCTTCATCGCTTCTCCTCCCGCATTGGAGTGCAGATTCTAGCGGTTCGGCCGTCCCGTTGGCACCAGCGGGGGAAACGGCGTAAGCTTTCGCGGTCACTTGCAAAGCGTCCGCACGCCCCCGCATGACCTCCCAGAGTTTCGATCAGTACGTCGGCACCAAGCCGGTCGAAGAGCGCCACCGGTTCGACACCGCGCGGCTCGATGCCTTCATG
>JANMXB010000516.1:0-2959 GCA_031380765.1 Pseudomonadota bacterium
GATCAGGAAAGTGTTGAAATCCATGTGTTGCCAGTGAGCCCCTTGGGGAGGGGGTACGGGGGAACCGCCTTGAGGTTCCCCTGTTTCCTACGTCATTTTGCAGGCGGCCATCATTGCGGGGTCATCGTCCAATGCCTTCACCGCGATGCCGGTAACGCGATTCTCGTTGCCGACCACCTTGCGCAGGTACTGGTCGTGGATCGGATTGTGGGCTTTGGAGAGCGTCATGGGTCCGCGCGGGCTGTCGATCTTCGCCTTCTCCATCGCCTTGATCATGTCCGCCTTGCGCCCGATGTCGCCTTTTACGGCTTTCATTCCCGCGTCGAAAAGCAGGCCCGAGTCGTACCCGGCAACCGCGTATACGTCCGGCTGCAGCTTGAAAGTCTTGGCGTAAGCGAGGCGGAAGGCCTTGTTCTTCGGGGTTTCGAGGCCGTCGCCATAGTGCAGCGCGGTCTCCACGCCTTCGGCCGCACCGCTCACCGCGTCGAGCACGCCTTCGGTCAGAAAGCCGGCACCCACCAGCGGCACGCTCTTCATGAGGCCCGCCTGATGGTAATCCTTGACGAATTTCCCGGCCCCACCGCCGGCAAAGAACGCGAACACCGCATCCGGCTTGATCGAGGCGATCTCGGTAAGCAGCGCCTGGAACTCGACATTCGGGAACGGCAGCCATAATTCCCTGGCGATCTTTCCGCCGCCCTTGAGGTAGGCGTCCTTGAATCCCTTAACGAATTCTTCTCCGGCGGCATAGCGCCACGCAATCGTCACCACGTTCTTCACCGCCGAGCGCTTCGCCATCACGACGCCCATCGCGTAACCGGATTGCCAGTTGGAAAACGAAGTGCGGAAAATATTCGGCGCGCACAGCGCCCCGGTGGCCGGGCCGAAGCCCGCGTTCGGGATGATGTGCAGCACCCCGGACTCCTTGGTCACGCGGATCATGCCCGCCGCCACTCCGGAGTGCACCGTGCCGAGCACCAGGTCGACTTTGTCGCGCGTCACCAGGCGGTTGATGTTGTCGGTTGCCTTGGAGGGCTCCGACTCATCGTCGAGCTTGAGCAATTCGATTTCGCGCCCGGCAAACTTGCCGCCGGCTTCCTGCAGCGCAAGGCGAAACCCGTTTTCGATGGCCACGCCCGGCGCCGCGAACGCGCCGGTATACGGCAGCATCATGCCGACCTTGATCTTCGCGCCCTGCGCGCGGACGATGGACGGGAAACCGGCGGCGCCTGCGACGGCAACCCCGGCCTTGAGAAACGCGCGGCGATCGAGCCGCGGATCTTTTTTCGACCCTGTAGTTGTATTCATTTTCCTCTCCTCGGTACGGCTGCGGGTGCGATTGGCCGCAGAAGGATGCCGAACGCTGCCTGCCGAGTCAATCGGGATGAAGTAAAGTTCACCCTCCAGGAAAAAGCACCGGAACATTCATGATCAGCGCCGAGCAGAACGAACTCATGACCCGCAGCGGGCCGGGCACGCCCGGCGGCAACCTGCTGCGCAACTATTGGCAGCCCGTCGCGCTGGTCGACGAGCTCGAAGGCAAGCGCCCGGTCAAGCCGGTGAAAGTGCTCGGCCAGGACCTGGTCCTCTTCCGGGATGAGGCGGGCCGCCATGGCCTGCTCGATCGCGATTGCCCCCATCGCGGCGCGGACCTCGCGTACGGCAGGATCGAGGACGGCGGATTGCGCTGCGCATTTCACGGCTGGCTTTTCGATGTGCGCGGGCAGTGCCTGCAAACCCCGGCCGAACCGGAAAACAGCAAGCTCTGCCAGCGGATCAGACAACGTTCCTACCCGGTCGTGGAAAAGAGCGGAATGCTCTTCGCCTGGCTCGGCAATGCGTCGGTAGACACTGCGCCTCCCGCCTTCCCGGCGTTCGATTGCTTCGTCGCGCCGGCCACGCACACGTTCGCATTCAAGGGCTTTCTCGAATGCAACTGGCTGCAGGCACTGGAGGTCGGCATCGATCCCGCGCACGCTTCGTACCTGCACCGCTTCTTCGAGGACGAGGACGCCTCCGGCGGCTACGGCAGGCAATTCCGCGGCAGCTCGGCGGATTCCACCATGCCAATCACGAAAGTGCTGCGCGAGTTCGACCGGCCCGAGATTTCAGTTGAGCGCACGGCCTACGGCATGAGGCTCATCGCGCTGCGCAGGATCAGCGCAGCCGATACGCACGTGCGCGTCACCAACCTCGTTTTTCCGCAGGCGTTCGTGATCCCGATGAGTGCCGAGATGACGATCTCGCAGTGGCACGTGCCGGTCGACGACACCCACTGTTACTGGTACGCGATTTTCACCAGCTTCGCCGGGCCCGTGGACAAGCAGCGCATGCGCGACCAGCGCCTGCAGCTCTACACACTGCCCGACTACAAGCCGCGCCTGAACAAGACCAACCACTACGGGTTCGACGCCGACCAGCAGCGCACCTCGACCTACACGGGCATGGGTCACGACATCAACGTGCACGACCAGTGGGCGGTCGAATCGCCGGGGCCGATCCAGGACCGCACGCGCGAGCACCTGGGCACCACCGACAAGGGGGTCATCGCTTATCGAAAAATCCTCGTCGACGCGATCGGGAAAAACGCCGCCGGCGAAAAGCCGCTCATGGTCCTCGACGAGGCGACTGCCGGCACCCTCACCGGGCCGCCTTCGATCGACGGCATCGGCCCCACCGACCACTGGAACGATTACTGGCAGGAGGCCGACCTCAGGCGCCGCCGCGCGTCGGACTGGGCCTCAACTCGCCTCGCGAAGGAGCATGCGTGAGCTTCGTGAAAGAGCACGGTCTGTGGACCGGCGAGCAGCATGCCGCCGCGAAGAAAATCGTCAGCGACTTCAAGCCGCGCGGCATCGAGGTCGTGCGGTTTTCGTTCCCCGACCAGCACGGGGTACTGCGCGGCAAGACGCTGACCGTCGCCGAAGCGACCGTCGCGCTCTATCAGGGCGTCGCCCTG
>JANMXB010000588.1:0-3510 GCA_031380765.1 Pseudomonadota bacterium
CGCCTGCAGCTTGTAGTTCTTCCCCGTGGCATGCCCGACATACTCGAGCGAACCGACCAGCCAGCCGAGGAACATGTAGCAGACCTTGCGCCCTGCGTCCTTGCCGTACTCCGACACAAATACCGACTTGCGCAATCGCACCCGGGCGTCTCCCGTGTTGCCATCGACCGACTCGACCGTGAACTGTCCCCAGCCGCGCTGCGAAAGCCGTTTCATGTAGTGATGAAACACGTCGATCCCGGCCAGGCCGTGATGCGCCGCTTCCTTCTCGCACCATTGCCATGCCGATTTGTACCCGGCTTCGTGCAGGTGCTTCGCGTACCCTTCGACCCCCATCGCCTGCTCGGCGGCCACATGGTTGTTGACGAGGAAATGCCTGGGCACGAGGATCATCGGCATGCCGTCAACGCGCCATTCACCGCTGGCTTCGTCGACCTGGATATCGAGTGCGGGCCTGGCCATGCCGGCTACGCCCCCCAGACGTCTTTGAGCACCCGGACCCAGTTCTCGCCGATCACTTTGCGGATCCGCGTCTCTTTCCACCCGCGGCCCTCCATGGCCGCCGTGAGGTTGGGGAACTCGCCGATGGTACGCAGGCCTTCCGGATTGATCACGTCGCCAAAATCGGTGAGCTTCCTCGCGTAGCCCTTGTCGTGCGTGATCCAGTCGAAGAATTCCTGGCCGTAGCCCTGGGTGAAGTCGGTGCCGATGCCGACCTGGTCTTCGCCCGCGATGCCGATCACGTACTCGATGGCTTCGACGTAGTCGTCCACGGTCGACTGGGGCCCGCGCCTGAGGAACGGCGGGAACATGGTCACGCCGACGAAACCGCCCTTGTCGGCAATGAACTTGAGCTGCGCGTCCGATTTGTTGCGCGGATGCTGCTTGAGACCCGCCGGCAGGCAGTGCGTATAGGCCACCGGTTTCTTCGAGGCGAGGATGACGTCTTCGCTGGTCTTCGCGCCGACGTGGGAAAGATCGCAGAGGATGCCGACGCGGTTCATTTCCGCGATCACCTCGTGGCCGAATTCCGTAAGGCCGCTGTCGTTCTTCTCGTAACACCCGCAACCGACGAGGTTCTGCGTGTTGTAGGCGATCTGCATCACCCCGACGCCCAGTTCCTTGAACACCTGCAGGAAGCCGACCTGGTCCTCGATGCCCGAGAGGTTCTGCCAGCCAAGGATGATGCCCGTGCGGCCCTCCTTCCTTGCCCGATGAATGTCGGCAGTGGTGTGGACCTGGGTGATGAGGTCGGCGTTGTCCGCGAAGTGCCGCTTCCAGCGCGCCAAGTTGTCCATGCTGCCGCGGAAGTTTTCCCACACGGAGCACGTACAGTTGGCGGCGGTGAGGCCGCCCTTGCGCATGTCCTCGAACACTTCGCGCGTGAAGTTGGCGATGATCAGCCCATCCACTACGACCGCGTTTTCGTGCAGCTTCGATCCCACACCCTCTCCTCTGGCTTCGGATGCGGCGAGGATACACCGCGGAGCGAAACGGCTCCATGTTTTGGCCTGGCGGTTCGCCTGACGGACGCTCGCCTGCGGTATGCTCTTTTCCATCGTGAGCGATCTTCCCGCCTGCGCAAGAGTCGTCATCGTCGGCGGCGGCATCGTCGGCTGCAGCGTTGCCTACCACCTCGCAAAGCTTGGCTGGCGGGACGTGGTGCTCCTCGAGCGCAACGCGCTGACGAGCGGCACGACCTGGCACGCGGCGGGCCTCGTGGGCCAGTTGCGTTCGACCTACAACCTCACCCAGCTCGCCAAATACAGCACCGACCTCTTCCAGGGACTCGCCGCGGACACGGGGCAGGAGACCGGGTTCAAGCAAAACGGCTCGATCTCGATCGCCACCAATGCGGCCCGCCTCGAAGAACTCCGGCGCGGTGCCTCCATGGCGCGCTGCTGCGGCCTCGAGGTCGAGGAAATCAGCGTGGCAGAAGCCCTCCGGCGCTGGCCAATGATGAGCCCCGAAGGCATTGCCGGCGTGGTGTTCCTGCCGCGCGACGGGCAGACCAACCCGGTCGACACCACGCTTGCGCTTGCCAGGGGCGCACGGGCGGGCGGGGTGCGCATCTTCGAGAAGACCGGGGTGACCGGCATCCTGAAGAAAGCCGGGAAAGTCACCGGCGTGCAGACTGCGCGCGGCGAGATCGCGGCCGAATTCGTGGTCAATTGCGGCGGATTGTGGGGCTGGGAACTCGGGCGCAAGGCCGGCGTAAACGTGCCGCTCCACGCGGCCGAGCATTTCTACCTCGTCACCGAGCCGATCCCGGGCCTGCCCCGCGACCTGCCGGTGCTGCGCTCCACCGACATCTGCACCTACTTCAAGGAAGACGCGGGCAAGCTGCTGCTGGGCTTCTTCGAGCCGCATGGCAAGCCCTGGGGAATGAAGGGCATCCCCGATTCCGGCGGATATATCCAGCTTCAGGAGGACTGGGACCACGTCCTGCCTTATCTCGAGCTTGCCACCCAGCGCGTGCCGGTGCTGCGCGACACCGGCATCAAGCTCTTCTTCAACGGCCCGGAAAGCTTCACGCCGGACAACCGCTACATCCTCGGCGAAGCGCCCGAGTGCCGCAATTTCTTCGTCGCGACCGGCTTCAACTCGGTCGGCATCCAGTCCTCCGGCGGCGCGGGCAAGGCCGTCGCGGAGTGGATCGTGCGCGGGCACGCGCCCATGGATTTGTGGGACGTCGACGTGCGTCGGTTCATGCCTTTTCAGGGCACGCCGCGCTTTCTCCACGACCGCACCAAGGAAGCGCTCGGCCTGCTTTACGACATGCACTGGCCTTACCGGCAATCCGAATCGGCGCGCGGTGTGCGGCGCTCTCCTCTGCACGGCCATCTCCTCGAGCGCAACGCCTGCTTCGGCGAGGTCGCCGGCTGGGAGCGCGCCAACTGGTTTGCGCCCCCGGGCGTCGTTCCGAAATACGAGTATTCGTACGGCAGGCAGAACTGGTTTGCATACAGTGCGGCGGAACACAAGGCCGCGCGGGAAGGCGTGGCCCTCTTCGACCAGAGCTCGTTCGGCAAATTCCTGGTGCAGGGGCGCGACGCGCAAGCGGTGTTGAACCGGATCTGCGCGAATGACGTGGCGGTCGAACCCGGCCGCATCGTCTACACGCAGTGGCTCAACGAGCGCGGCGGCATCGAGGCCGACCTGACGGTGACGCGGCTCGACGTGAATGCCTACCTGATCGTCACGGCAGCGGCCACCCAGGTACGGGACTTGCATTGGCTTGGGCAACATATTCCGGAAGAGTCGCGCGCTGTGGTTACCGATGTGACCTCCGCATATGCGGTGCTGGGAGTGATGGGGCCGCAATCGCGCACCCTGCTGTCGCGCCTCACCGATGCGGACCTGTCGACCGGCGCCTTTCCCTTCGGCGTTTCGCGCGAGATCGAATTGGGCTATGCGAGAGTCAGGGCGTCGCGCATTACCTACGTCGGCGAACTGGGCTGGGAGCTCTACGTGCCGGCCGAATTCGCGGCGGGCGTCTACGAGGCCCTG
>JANMXB010000591.1:0-9584 GCA_031380765.1 Pseudomonadota bacterium
CTTGGCTACCTTGGCGTCCGCGGCGGCATTGGCCTAGGCGTCATTCGCATCGGATTTGGCTTTGGCTTTGGCGGACTTGGCTTCCGCTGCGGCCTTGGCATTCGAGGCCTTGGCTTCGGCGGCGTTGACTTACGAAACGGCCTTGACATCGGCAGTCTTGGATGCGGCGGTGGCCTTGTCGACCTTCGCTTCGGCCTTGACGTTGCCGACCTTGGCGTCGGCTGCGGCTTTCGCTTTGGCGGCTTTGGCGTCCGCAGCGGCCTTGGCCTTGGCTTCCTTGGCTTCCGCAGCGGCCTTGGCTTTGGCGGCTTTCGCATCAGCTTTGGCTTTGGCTTTGGCGGCCTTGGCATCCGCGGCGGCCTTGGCCTTGGCGGCGTTGGCTTCGGCAGCGGTGACTTTCGCATCGGCCTTGGCATCGACTTTTGCTTCGGATTTCATGGCTTTCTCGACCTTGGCGTCGGCCTTGGCGGCCGGGGTCGCCGGAGCGGGGGCTTGCGCGAACACCGAGGTTGCAAACAGGCCGGCAACCAGTGCGGCGAGGACTTTGTTCATTGAGTGACCTTTCATCGAATGAGTGGAGCCAAGCAAATGCTTTGGGGCTCCGGGACTTCCATAACGCACGGATTTTGCCTCCGTTGACAGGTTTCGAACTTATCAGGGGCGCATTTGTCTGTTCCGGGACAAGGAGAACCCCTTTATGCGCCCGTTTTTGGCTGTTTTCGGCCTTTTAGCGTCCCTGGCCCTGGCGGGCTGCGCCACGCCCGAACAGCGCGCCGACGAGATGGCGGCCTATATCACCGAAAACTACGGGGCCACCTGCACCAGGCTCGGCTACGCCACGAGGTCCGACAACCACCGCAACTGCATGCTCTCGATGTACAACGCCGACCAGCTGCGCAACTCCGTGCCCTGGTACCGGCCGGGCCGGCGCTGGTAGCCGCCGGGCCTGCGAAACGCGCCGCCGGCAGGGATGCAAAAGCGTTAATCTCGCCGCCGAGGATGGAGGCACCGATGCGGCGATATTCCCGGTGGTTGATGGCGGCAGGCCTTGCGATGCTCACGGGCATTGCCGAGGCGCAGGACTTTCCGCGCCGGGCGGTCACGATGGTGGTCTCCGCGGCGCCGGGCGGGGGCCTGGACCTCGTCTCGCGCATGTCGGCACGCGCCCTGTCCGACGAGTGGAAGCAGCCGGTGGTGGTGGACAACCGCGGCGGGGCCGGCGGCATCATCGGCACCGAGCTCGGCGCAAAGGCGCCGCCCGACGGCTACACGCTGCTGACGGTCTCGATCAGCCACTCCACGAACCCGGTCCTGATCCGCAAGCTTCCCTATGACACGCTCAGGGATTTCACGCCGATTTCGCTTTTCGCAAAGCTCCCGGTCGTCCTGACGGTCGCCAGGACGCTGCCGGTGAACAGCGTCGCGGAACTCATCGCCCACGCCCGGGCGAATCCGGGGAAGCTCAACTGCGCCTCCTCGGGCACCGGCACCTCGCAGCATCTTTCCTGCGAGATGTTCAAGAACATGGCAAAGCTCGACATCCAGCACGTGCCCTACAAGGCGATCGCCGCGGCGCAGGCCGACGTGATCGGCGGGCGCATCGAGGTCATGTTCGACCAGTTCTCGACGGCAGTGCAGAACGCGCGCGCCGGCAGCGTGAAAGCGCTCGCGATCACCACGCAGGCGCGCTCCGCGCAGGCGCCCGATCTGCCGACAATGAGCGAGTCGGGCCTGCCGGGGTACGAGGCGGTGACGTGGTTCGCGATGTTCGGCCCGGCCGCGCTGCCCAGGGACCTCGCCGCAAGGATTGCGGCCGACCTCGCGCGCTCGATGGCCAAGCCGGATCACCGGGACCGGCTGGTCGCCCAGAATTTCGACCTTATTTACTCGAAGCCCGAAGAGCTCGACGCCTTCGTGCGGGCGGAAATGGCGAAGTGGGGCAAAATCATCAGGGAAGCCGGCATCCAGGCCGATTAGAAAGACCGTCCGCTAGAGGAGAAGAGCATGTCGAAAATTGCAATCCAGCCGGTCGGCTACGCGTGCGGCGCCCGCGTCACCGGAATCGATGTTTCCAGGCCGCTAACGCCAGAGGAAGTCGCGGCGATCCGCCAGGCCTGGCTCGAGCACCTGGTGCTGGTGTTTCCCGGCCAGGCGCTCGAGCCGGCCTCGATGATGCGGTTCAGCCGCAATTTCGGCGATCTCGACGACTACGCCACGCAGCCGTTCAACCGGCACCCCGAAATCAACGAGGTCATGGTGCTCACCAACAAACGCGCCAACGGCCAGCCCTCCAAGACCTACAACGCCGGCCAGAACTGGCACACCGATCTTTCCTATACGCTGCGGCCCGCCAAGGGCACGAGCGTGTACTGCATGGAGAAGCCCTCGGTCGGCGGGGACACCATGTTCGCCAACATGTACCTCGGGTTCGAGACGTTGTCGCCCAAAATGCAGGCGTTCGTCGAAAGCCTGGAGGGGGTGCACGACGCGAGCCTCATCGAAGGCCTCGACAAGCGCGGCCCCGAAGTCGCCAACGAGTTCCGGCGCCTGAACCCGCCGGTGGTCCATCCCGCGGTGCGCGTGCATCCGGAATCTGGCCGCAAAGCGCTTTATGTGAACGAGCGCGTGCGCAATTTCGTCGGTCTCTCCGAGGCCGAGAGCAGGCCGATCGTGAAATTTCTGTGCGAGCACTCGGTGTCGCCGCGCTTCACGTATCGCCACTATTGGACTGTCGGCGACCTCGTCATGTGGGACAACCGGTGCCTCGTGCACCTCGCCGTGGGCGACTACGACCCGGCCGAGATCCGCCACATGATCCGCACTTCGGGCGTGGGCGAATACGTCGGACGCTACCTCGACCCGGAAACCGCCGCCGCGCAGATGAAGCCGCCGCTGGCGGCCGCAAAGCCGGCGGCGAACGCAAAATCGACTGCAGCGCTGCACGACTAGCGCGGCACGCTCCGTCGATCAGCGTTCGAGCGACTGCTTGTAGAGCTGGCGCGCGGCCTCTTCCTTTTTCACGTCGTCGATCTCGCGCATGACGCCGTGCAGGTCCACGGGCTTTTCCACCCGCTTGAAACGGCCGGTCAGCACCGCGTCCGCGGTGAGCTGGCCGGCCTCGTAAATCGCCCAGATTTCCTTGCCGTAGTCCGTGGTGCGCAGCTCAGGCGCGAAGCGGCCGAAGTACGCGGTGAGGTTGTCGACGTCCCGCTCGAGCATGACCCCCGCGCCGAGATTGCCCGCGGCGTCCACGGCCTGCGGCAGATCGATGATTACCGGGCCTTCCGTGCCCACGAGCACGTTGTATTCGGAAAGGTCGCCGTGGACGATTCCGGCGCAAAGCATTTTCACGACCTGCCTGACGAGGAGGGCGTGAAACTCGCGCGCCTGCCCAGGCGTGAGCTCCAGGTCGTTGAGCCGCGGCGCGGCGTTGCCGCTGGCATCGGTCACCAGCTCCATGAGCAGCACGCCGTCGAGGAAGTTGTACGTTTTCGGAACGCGCACGCCCGCGGCCGCCAGCCGCTGCAGCGCGCCCACTTCGGCGTTCTGCCAGGCCTGCTCCATTTCCTTGCGCCCGTAGCGGGTGCCTTTTTCCATGGCCCGGGCGCGGCGGCTGTTCTTGACGTTGCGCCCCTGCGTGTACTGGACGGCCTGGCGGAAGGCGCGCTTTTCGGGTTCCTTGTAGACCTTGGCGCAGCGGATCTCCGCGCCGCAGCGCACGACGAAGACGACCGCCTCCTTGCCGCTCATGAGCTGGCGGAGGACTTCGTCGACGAGGCCTTCCTCGACGAGCGGCTTAAGGCGCTTGGGGGTCTTGATGGGGGCCGCTAGCCGGTCAGGACGGTCCGGTAGCGGCGGAAATCGCTCGGCTGGCCGATGAGGGTGAGCGCAAGGTCTTCGAGGAGCTTCTCGCCGCAGTCATCGGCAGGGAAGGCGAAGTCGTCGCCCCCGGTGCGAAGCAGGTTCTTGGTCACGACAGCGATGCGGCCCCGGGTGTAGTCGGCGCGCAGCGACACGTCCACCCGGACGGTCATGAGGATGCGGAACCGGGTCAGGAGGACCGTGCCCTGCGGGCTTTTCTTCACGTCCTCGCCGAACTTCACGTTCGCGCCGTAGAGCTGCTGGCGGATTTTTTCCGCCGTGGCGGGCATGTCCCGCTCCACCACCAGGTCGTTCGGCAGGGACCACATGATGTAGAGCTCGACGCGCTCGAGATGGTCCTTGTCCGCGACCTTCATGGTCCGGTAGTCGATCGACGAATCCGCGAACGCCAGGTCGCGCATTTCCCCTATGCCGGGCAGGGCGAACACGATGGGATTGACCGGCTTGATG
The DNA here is from genome assembly GCA_031380765.1 of Pseudomonadota bacterium. GTDB lineage: Bacteria > Pseudomonadota > Gammaproteobacteria > Burkholderiales > SG8-39 > SZAS-79. The sequence goes on from JANMXB010000591.1 coordinate 4,333, forward strand.
ATCTTGAGCTGCTCGAGCAGGTCGTGCAGGTACCTGAAGGACCGCCGCATGGCGTCCTCCACTTTCTGCGTATTTTCAGCCTGCAGGGAGCGCTGGAAGTTGTCGTGCGTGCGGACCGCGTCCGCCTGCTTTTTGAGGTCGTCGAGAAGGCCCACCAACTTCCCCCCGGGAAAATTTTCGAGCGAGGGCCTATTCTGCCAGCGATGCAGCGCATTGGGAATCAGGACTTCGGGCGTGTCAGAATGCGCCCGGGCAGGCGGAGAACGGGGGCAGGGCGCATGGCGGACCAGATCGGCAAATACGAGCTCAGGGGACTCCTTGGCGAGGGGGCATCGGGCAGCGTGCATCTCGCGACAGACACCTTTTCAGGCGCGGAAGTGGCGCTGAAAGTCATCAATCCGGCGATTTTCAAGGATCCGGAATTCGGCGAAGTGCTGCGCGCGCAGTTCCTCAACGAAGCCTCGCTCGCGGGCAAGCTCAACCATCCGCACATCGTCGCGATCCTCGACGCGGTGGTCACCGAGGAGGCGGGCTACATCGCCATGGAATACGTGCCCGGCAGCAACCTGTCGAAATATGCCGATCCCGCGAACCTGCTGTCGGTGGGCGACGCGATCGAAATCGGCTTCAAGTGCTGCGGCGCGCTCGATTACGCCTTCCGCGAAGGCGTCATCCATCGCGACATCAAGCCCGCCAACATCATGGTGTCCGGCGGCACTGAGGTGAAGATCACCGATTTCGGCGCCGCGTTCCTGCGCAGCGGCAAGGTCAACGAAACGGTGAGCATCGGGACGCCCGCCTACATGTCGCCCGAGCAGATCAACGGCAACGCCCTGACCCACAAGACCGACATGTATTGCGTGGGCGTGGTGCTGTACGAATTGCTCACCGGCCGCCGCCCGTTCATAGCCGACACCATGCCGGCGCTGATCGGCAAGGTCCTTGACGAGGCGCCCACGCCGCCGGCCGACCTGCGCGCTTCGCTGCCGCGCGGGCTGAGCGACCTCGTGCTGCGGGCGCTGGCCAAGAACCCCGACGACCGTTATCCGAGCTGGGCGGATTTCGCGCTGGAGATCGCGAGCATCGGCAGGCTCAGCGTGTATGTGACGAGCATTCCCGACATCGAAAAATATGCCGCGCTGCGCGGCGTGGGCGCCCTGGCCAACCTCACCGACGCCGAGATCTGGGAGCTGGTCAAGGTGGGCCGCTGGTCGCGGGTTCCCGCGCGAACGGTTCTCCTCAAGGAAAACACCACCGGCGAGGCGCTCCTGTTCCTCGCCAAGGGCGAGCTGAAAGTCACCAAGCAGGGCCAGCTCCTCAACGTCATCAGCAACGGCGAATGGTTCGGCGAGATGTCCTACATCGGCGGCGGCGACATGGTGCGGCAGGCCACGATCGAATCGATGACCGACGCCACGGTTGCCGAGTTCTCGGTGATCGACCTCGAGAGCACGAGCCTGGGCTGCAGGCATCACCTGCTGCGCGCGCTGCTCCGGAACGTCGTCGACCGCCTGATGCTCTCCAATGTAAGGCTCGCGAAGTCGGCACGCTGAGCCCGAGAGCGCATGAACGGGATTACCGGTGAGCTGAAGGCGCTCTACGACGCCCTCTACTACGTTGCGTTCAATTTCGCCAAAGCGGTCATGGCGTTCCTGCAGCGCGACTCCTACCTCTACTGGCCGTTCATCGTGTCGACCCTCGCGATCATGGTCGTCGCCGCCTACTATGCGGCGCGCGCGCAGGACGGGCGCACCTGGCGGCGCCAATTCGGCGACTACTTCAGCGCGGGCGTCTGGTGGCATCCTTCGGCGCGCGCCGATTACCGCCTTTACTTCGCCAACGCGCTTGTGCTTCCGCTCATTTTCGGCTGGCTCCTGTTCAGCGACGCGCATGTGGCCGGCCTTATCGATTCGCTGCTGGGCCGGCAGGCCGTATCGGCGACGCCGGCGGCAACGGCCGGCATTGCGGCAAAGCTCCTCTACACTGTGGTGTTCTTCGTCGCGTACGATTTCGGCCGCTTCGCCGCGCACTGCCTCCTGCACGATGTCCCGGCGCTGTGGGAATTCCACAAGGTCCATCACTCCGCCGAAGTGCTCACGCCGATGACCGCTTTTCGCGCGCATCCGCTCGATCTGCTCGTCATGGCGTGGGTGCCCGCGCTGACCACCGGCCTCGCGACCTGGGTGTTCAACCTTGTCAGCGCGGGGCCGGTCGGGTTCTACACTTTCCTGGGACTGCACGTGGCGCTCTGGGCGGTCAACCTGATCGACAACCTGCGCCATTCGCACGTATGGGTGACTTACGGCCCGCTCGCCGGCCGCTGGATCGTGAGCCCCGCGCACCATCAGCTGCACCATAGCTGCGAGCCTCATCACATGGGCTGCAACCGCGGCTTTTCGCTCGCCGTATGGGATCGGCTCTACGGCACCCTGCGTTTGCCGGAGGCGCGCGCGGAAATCTTCAGGATGGGGCTGGGGGACGGCACCGAACCGCGCTGGCACAGCGTGACCCGCATGTACCTGCAGCCGTTTTCCGGCGCCGTGACCCGGCTTACCCGCCGGGCGAAGTAAGCCTGCGGATCCGCGCGACTGCGGCCTCGACCTTGAAACCGACGAACAGCCGGCCCAATTCGGCCGAGGCATCGCGGGGATCGCCGTCCACGCCGTTGCTGCCGTCGCCGGCTTGCAGCTTGTCGCGCCGCATCCAGGTGCTGCTGCGATCGAGAAACATCAGCTCGGAAGTATCCGGAATTCCGGCGTGCGCGCCGGCGCTCATGCCGCGCGCTTCGAGATACGCGCGCACGCGCTCCTCGACGGCGAAGTAGACCTCGGGCACGTAGTGGACGCGGGGGCCCCGTGCGGCCCATTCGCGGTCAAGCGACTCTGCCACTTTCGCCAGCGCTTCCTGTCCGCCGCCATGGTCGCCCATCAGGACGACGTGGCTGAATCCGGTAGCGCGCGCGCTTGTCGCGACGTCGCGCGCCACGGCGGCAAATGTTCCTTCCGAAACACTGACGCTTCCGGGAAAGCGCATATGGCCAGTCCGTGTCGCGGCATCGCCGGTCGGCGCAAACGGCATCACCGGATACACCAGCGCGTTGCCGAGGCTCGCCGCAATCCGTCCCGCCACGTGGCGCGCAACGATGTTGTGCTTGCCCGTTACCATGTGCGGACCGTTCTGCTCGGTGCTGCCGGCGTAGTAAATTGCGGTGTTCGCCCCGGCGGCGATCGCATCGCGCACTTCCGGCCAGGTCAACTCCTCGACGTAGACCGACGGCGGGGCGGCCAGCGCCGCTGAGGCGGCTGGCAGCAACGCGAAGCACAGGACACTCAGGATCGATTTCATGGCGGCATTCCGTTTGCGCAGGCTCGTATTCTCGCCGCAATCCCCGGCGGCCAGAGCCTGGCTCGCGCTTTGCCTCTTGCTCGTGGCCCCACTCGGCAGCGCGCAGGAGCTTGCGCCCGCACCGGCATCTGTTCCGAGGGGCGTGCGCGTCATGGAGGTCAACGGCGCGATAACCGCAGCCCTGGTGCCGAAAATCCGCGCGGCCCTTGATGCGGTCGAGCCCGACCGGTTTCCCGCCGGTGCCATTGTGCTTCTCAACAGCCAGGGCGGCGACGGCATTGCGGCCATCGAGATCGGGCGCATAGTCCGCGCGGCCAAGGCGCACGTGTTCGTGCGCGGCCGCTGTGCAAGTGCATGCACCTATGTGCTGGCGGGCGGTGTCGTACGCGGAGCGGCGCGCGACCAGGCCGTCGCCATCCACAGCCCCCGGCTGACTACGTTCGTGAAAGGCATCGGCGTCGTCGACATCAATTCCGCTTCGAATCCGAACGCTGCGAGGGCGCTCGACGCCGCCAACCAGCGGTCGCAGGACTATTTCAGGGAGATGGGCATGCCGGAGGCGTTGTACACGGCGATGATGGCCGCGCCCTCGGACCAGACGCGGTATCTTGATGTCGCCGAGCTGCCGGCCCTGGGCCTGGCCGGCATCGATCCGGCGTACCGGGAGACGAGGGTGCCCGCAGCCGCAGCCTACTATCGGATCTCCGAAGACGAATACGTGCGCCGGACTCTTGCGATGCCGGAGATCTGCCTGGTGGGCCGGACCCCAGCCCAGGAGTTCGCCCGCTGCTACGGGCGCGTGCTGCAAACCGGCGGGTGACTTTTCTCACCGCGCGGGAACATACTGCCGGCGGAGGTGAGGAAATGCGGATCAGGACAATCAAAGGCATGTATTTGCGCGTCGCTCTGGGGACTCTCGGGGGCGCCGCGGCCTTCCTGCTTTCCGCCGGACGATCGATGAGCCCTCGGGCGTGAGGCGCACCCGGTTCCAGGACAATGTCGCGGTCGTTACCGGCGCGGCGAGCGGCATCGGCGCCGCCACCGCGCGCGCGCTTGCTGCAGAGGGCGCGAAGGTCGCGCTGCTCGACACGAACGAGGTGGCGCTGCATGCGATCGTCGCGGAAATACCGGGTTCGCTCGCGGTCGCGGTGGACGTCGCGAGCGCGGCGTCTATCCAGTCCGGTTTCGAAGCGGTGCTCAAGCGCTTCGGTTCGATCCACGTGTTGGTCAACAGCGCCGGAGTGATCGGGAAATTTACGCTGCAGAACATGAGCGAAGAGGAAATGGACCGCGTCCTCGACATCAATCTCAAGGGCACGATGCTGTGCACGCAGGCCGTGATCGCGCCGATGCGTGCGCAGGGCGGCGGGGCGGTCGTCAACGTGGCATCGATGGCGGCCAAGCGCGTTTCCTACGCGGGCGCGGCGAACTACACGGCTTCGAAGGCCGGCGTGCTCGGGTTCACGTGGCATGCGGCGTTCGAGCTCGGGGCTTACAAGATCCGTGTCAACGCTGTCTGTCCCGGGCCGACGCTCACCGGCATGTCCGCGAAGCGCAACGCCGAACAGCGCGCCGAAACCGCCGCGCGCATCCCCCTGGGGCGCTGGGTGATGCCCGAGGACGTCGCCAATGCCATACTCTTTCTAGCGAGCGACGAGGCGGCGATGTGCACCGGCACGTCGCTGGATGTCGACGGCGGCATCTTCGTGTCGAACGGCAGCAGCTACGCAGAATATTTTTCGGTACGCACCTGACTAAAAGGAAACACCACCATGCAGATCCAGCTCACCGCATCCGACGGCCACAAGCTCGACGCCTGGCGCGCCGAGCCCAAGGGCAAGCCGCGCGGCGCGATCGTCGTCGTGCAGGAAATTTTCGGTGTCAACGGCCATATCCGCGCCGTTGCG
>JANMXB010000672.1:0-2462 GCA_031380765.1 Pseudomonadota bacterium
CCGTGCAGCAGCACCACGGGCTCGCCCGCGCCCTGTTTTTCGACGGAAAGTTTCTTGCCCCGGACTTCAACGATCATGCGCTTTGCTCCTGCGGATTCAATGGTTTCTGCATGGATACTAGCAAAATCCGCGCTGCGCCAGACGATGGGATGCACTGCGGGATTTCACTGCGACTACAATTCGGGCACGACCCCTTCGAGGACGCGCCATGAAGTCAGAGCAGATGCACCAGCAGAACCAGAAAACCCGCCAGGAGCTGGCCGCGTGCTACCGCATGTTCGCGCGGCGCGCCATGGACGACCTGATCTACACGCACCTGTCCGCGCGCCTGCCGGGCACGCCGGACCGGTTTTTGTTCATTCCCTTCGGCATGCTGTTCGATGAGGTCACCGCGTCGAACCTCATGGAAGTCGACCTCGCGGGCAGCGACGTGCTTGAATCCGGCGCCGCCGTGAATCCGGCCGGCTGGATCGTGCACAAGACCGTATACGAAGCGGTTCCGGAAGCCCAGTGCGTGATGCATCTGCATACCGTCACAGGTACCGCAGTGTCGGCGCAGAAGAACGGACTTCTGCCGATCAACCAGTTCGGCGTGACCTATCACGGCCAGGTCGGCTACCACGACTACGACGGCCCCGGCCTGCGGCCCGCGGAGCGCGTGAATTTCATCGCCAACCTCGGCAAGCACCGCATGCTGTTCCTGCGCAACCACGGCACGCTGACCCACGGCCGCAGCATCGCCGAGGCTTTCACGCTGATGCACTACCTCGAGCGCACCTGCGAGATCCAGATCGCAGCCCAGGGCGGCGGCGATCTCGCGATGCCGCCCCAGAGCGTCATCGACGCGACGGTCAGGACCGCGCAGGGCGTGGGCGACGGCAAGTTCGGCCAGATCGGCTTCGACGCCCTTGTTCGCCGCCTCGACCGCGAAGACCGCTCCTACCGCGACTAAAGTCGGGTCAGAGTCGAGTTTCTTCTACCGCGACGCCCGCTTTCGAGCAGCTGCCGTCGACGCCGCGCGTGGAGTGTCTTTCGAATTCTTGAGGAACGAACGCAACACCCTGTTCACCGATGCCGAATTCTTGAAGCGTTTCGCGACATCCGGTTCCAGGACGACCACGTTGGTTCCTTCGAGGTAGCGCCTGTAGTACTTGCCGCGTACCGCGCCCGAGAAGTCGTAGGTTGACTTCATTTCCGGTTCGGACACCTTGAGGGGTTTACGACTCGTAGTCTTTTCGCTCATGGGCATTCGCCTCGCGGGCGCTGATGATTCGCGTAGTTTCGCCTTCTTCGCCGTGTGACACAACAATCAGGCGGTTGTTCACGGAAAATCCGATCGTAAGGAAGCGCGATTCACCCTGAGAGTGGTCGGGATCGGCGATCGTGCCGGCGAGCGAATCTCCGAAAACCGTTGTCGCTTCTTCAAATGAGACGCCGTGCTTGCGTTGGTTCGCACGATCCTCAGCTTTGTCCCATGCGAACTCCATCCTTCAATTATGCATCAATGATGTTCTCGCTAAGCCGTCGCACCCACCGCCGCCACGCCCGCCGCCAACAGCAGGCACAGCGGCGAATACAGCAGCGTGTCCATGCGCGCGAACTTGCTGCCGCGCACCTGCTTGAAAAAGCCGACGTACTTGAACTCGCCGATCGCCCGCGCCAGGAGGCCTAGCGCAAGCGCGTAGCACGCCCACGCCAGAAGCAACTGCGGCAGTCCGGTGGCGAAGAAGCCGGCCGTGGCCGCCACCAGCGCCGCAAACAGCAGCAACACCACGCCTACCGCGACGGTCGCACCTTTCGACGGATCGAACAGCGGCTTTCCGTCGACGCTCGGCACGGCGTTGCGCTCGCCCGGCATGCCGGAGAACGCCATTTTGAAATGCCACGCGGCGAGGACGACGAAAATCGCCGAGACGACGGCCGCCAGGGCGCTGCTCAAAAGCACCGCCCGTTCGGATCCTCCGGCCGCCAAGGATTGGAGAACGTGCTGAGCGTCTCCAGGAACACCACGAGGTCGGTCTGCTCGCGCGGGGTGAGGTTGAGCGGTTTTGCGGGTTTGCCGTCTTTCGCACGAATGCGTGCGGGGTCGAGATCAGCGTAATGGCGGATGACCTCAGCGAGCGTTTCGACACGGCCGTCGCGGCCATACGGCGCGGTGAGCACGAGGTTGCGCAACGAGGGCACCTTGAACTCGCCGAAATTGTCCTTTTCCAGCGCCACCTGACTGGTGCGCACGGCGCTCGCGCCGGTCTTGTCGTCGTTGTATTGGACGAGGAGGTTGAAGCGGCTCTGCATGAGTTGCCGCACGCCTTCCACTCGACCGGGATCGGGTTTGCCTTGCGGCGCGAACTTCGAGAGGCCGGTGCTGAAGAACTCCCCGCCGGTGAAGTTGGGGCCGCTGTGGCATTCGGTGCAGGCGCCCTTGCCGATGAAGATCTTGAGCCCCCGCAGCGCGGGCTCGG
>JANMXB010000674.1:0-7664 GCA_031380765.1 Pseudomonadota bacterium
GGTTCGCATCGCGTCATCTTACTTGCCTCACCGGATGCGTCGCCGGCGCTCCGCCATTGCGACCCGCAAGCGGTTCTGTTGAAATTGGCGTTCCGCCGGAATTCCCGTGCGAATCGCTGAGAGAAGACCGTATGCGACCAGCCCTTCTGTTGATTGCTTTCGCCCTGCTTCCAATGGCGGCGCAGGCCGCGTGCAAGGACGCGCCCAAGGCGGGGGTGGACTGGAACGGGTGCGAGAAGCAGCGCCTGATGCTCGGCAAAGCGGACCTGAAGGGCGCCCGGATCGTCGGCGCCGAGCTGGACGGCACGGATCTCGCGAACGCCAGCCTCGCGGGCGCCGATCTGTCCCGCGCCAGCCTCGATCGCGTGCGCTTGAGCGGCGCCGACATGGCGGGCGCGAAGCTGGTTGGGGCGACCGCCTATCGGGCAAACCTGAGCGGGGCCAGGCTCGCCGGTGCGGACCTCACCAAGGCGGAATTGATCCGCTCGAACCTGCAAAACGCCGACCTGGCCAACGCGAACCTCGAGAAAGCCGAGTTTCCGCGCGCCACGCTCGAAGGCGCGACGCTGACCGGCGCCAACCTTGCGAGCGCGGACCTGTCGCGCACTCTCCTCGCCAACGCCAAGCTGGCGGGCGCCAGGCTCGCCAACGCCCGGATGTTCCGTACGCGCATTGAAGGGGTCGACTTGTCCGCCACGCAGGGTCTTGCCCAGCCGCAACTCGATACGGCGTGCGGGGACAAACAGACCAAACTGCCCGCGGGCCTCAAGGCAGGGCCGGCGTGGCCCTGTCCGAAGGAAGAGTAGAAAAAGTTACGCCGTTACGGTCTAAGGAAGATTAAGCCGCTTTCTTCGCCCAGCCCTGCAGATCCTCGAGTCCCCCGATGTGCTTGCCGTTCACGAAGATCTGGGGGACGGTGCCCTTGCCCGTGATCGCGCCGACGATCCGGCTGCGATTGGTGTTGGGAAGCGAAACCTCGGAATAGTCGTAGCCGAGCTCTTTCAGCAGCTTTTTGGCCCGCGCGCAGAAAGAGCAGCCGTCGCGCGTGAGGATCGCCACCTGGTCGGGCTTCTTCGCTTTGGGATTGACGTAAGCGAGCATGGTGTCTGCATCCGACACTTCGAACGGATCGCCGGGCTTGTTCGGCTCGACGAACATTTTCTGCACGACGCCGTCCTTGACCAGCATCGAATAGCGCCACGAGCGCTTGCCGAACCCGAGGTCGGCCTTGTCCACGAGCATGCCCATGCCTTCGCTGAACTCGCCGTTGCCGTCCGGGACCATGACGATGTTGTCGGCTTCCTGGCCGGCGGCCCACTCGTTCATCACGAACGCATCGTTGACCGACACACACAGGATCGAGTCCACGCCGCTCGAGAAAAACGCCGGCGCGAGCTCGTTGTAGCGGGGCAGGTGGGTGGTCGAGCAGGTCGGCGTGAAAGCGCCCGGCAGCGAGAACACGACGACCGTTTTGCCCTTGAACAGGTCATCGGTGGTGACGTTTTTCCACTCCCCGGCCGGGGTGCGGGTCCGGAACGTCACCTGGGGGACTTGCTGGCCTTGTTTGCTTTGGGGCATCACTGGCTCCTGGAAAGGGATTCAATTCGAGTGACCCCAGTGTGCAGGCGCAGTTCGATAGCGTCCAATGATAAGGTTACATAGGTCTGATAGGGCGACGCTATGCGCTACCAAGCATCCTCGCCGGGCGCCGGCACCGGCGCCCGCTGCTCGGTCTGCAGCAGCTTCTCGAGATCGGCGCTGCCTTGCCGGCCGATCGAGATGAGCTTTTTCACGTCCCCGCGGTGCGGCGCCGACCTGGCCAGCATGGCCTCGTCGTGGCGCCGGAATTCGCGCGCGAGGCGCGTGGCCTCGTGCGCGCTGTGGCCGAGCACCCTCAGGGCCGCCTCGCCCGCATCGATCGCCGAGCCGAAGGTTTCGCGGATCGCGGGGATGCCGAGGTCGGCGTATTCGAAGGCATCGGTGCGGCTGTAGGCGCGCACGAGCAGCGCAAGCCCCGGGAAATGCTCGCGCGCGAGGTGCGCGGTCGCGCGTGCCGCATTCCTGTCGTCCACGGCGACGACGAGCAGCTTCGCCTTGGCGGCGCCGGCGGACCTGAGCAGGTCGAGGCGCGTCACGTCGCCGTAATAGGCTTTCTGGCCGAAGCGGCGGACCAGCTCGATCTGGTTGGGGTCGTGGTCGATCACCGTGGTGCGGATCCCGCGCGCATTGAGCAGGCGCGCGACCACCTGCCCGAACCGGCCGTAGCCGGCGACGATGACGGGGTTTTCCTCCTCGATCGTGTCGGCGGCGCGCGGCCGGCTGAGCTTGAGCCGCGGCACGATGACTTTCTCGTACAGGATCATCAGGAGCGGCGTGGTCAGCATCGAGGCGGCCACCGCGGCGTTGAGGATGTTTGCCGTCTCGCGAGTAAGAATATGCTCGGAGGCGGCCACGCCGAACAGCACGAAAGCGAACTCGCCGATCTGTGAGAGGGCCAGCGCGAACAGGATGCCGTCGGCCCCGCAGATGCGAAAGCTGCGCACGATCGCATAGAGCAGCGCCGTCTTCACGGCCACGATGGCGAGCGCAATCCCGAGCACGACCATCGGGATGCGCACGAACAGGCCCAGGTCGACCGAGGTGCCGACCGAAATGAAGAACAGCCCCAGCAGCAGCCCCTTGAACGGGTCGATATCGAGCTCCAGCTCGTGGCGGTATTCCGAATCCGCGAGCAGCACCCCGGCGAGGAAAGTGCCGAGGGCGGCCGACAGGCCCACCGACTGCATGAGCAGTGCGATACCGATCACGAGGAGCAGGGAAAATGCCACGAAGATCTCGCGCAGGCCGGTGTTCGCCACGTAGCGCAGGAGCGGCCGCAGCAGGAACCGGCCGGCCACCACCAGCAGCACGATCAGGCCCACCGCGCGACCGACCGCAGCCAGGTCGACCCCGCCCGCCCGCTCCGGCGCCATGAGGGAGAGGACCAGCATCAGCGGGATCACCGCGATGTCCTGGAAGAGCAATACGGCGAACGAAGCCTGCCCGCCGGGGGTCGGCAGCAGGTTCTTTTCCTCCAGCGTCGCCAGCGCGATCGCGGTCGAGGACATCGCGAAGCCCATGCCGGCGACGAGCGAAATCGCGAAAGGCTGGCCGAGCGCCATGCCGATGCCGGCGACCGCGAACATCGTCGCCACCACCTGCAGCGTGCCCATGCCGAAGATCGAAGCGCGCAGGCTCCAGAGGCGCTTCGGGTTCAGCTCCAGGCCGACGAGGAACAGCAGCAGCACCACTCCGAACTCGGAAAAGTGGAGCATCGCCTCGACGTCGCCGATGAGCGCCAGGCCCCAGGGCCCGATGGCGACGCCGGCCAGCAGGAACCCGAGCACCGAGCCCAGGCCGAGGCGCTTGGAGATCGGAACCGCGATCACCGCCGCCGCAAGATAGATCAGTGCCTGGGCGAGGAATCCGTGGCTTTCCATGGGCCCGGAATCTAGCACGCGCCGCTGTTACGATCGGCTATTGGTACACTTCGTGCACAACATCGCGAATGAAAAAGGGAGGGTCGGGAATGTTTCGCGTTATCGCCGCAATGGTTGCCGGGCTGGTCGCGCTTCTGTGCGCGGGTGCGGCTGCGGCGCAGGCGTACCCGTCAAGGCCGCTGAAAATCATCGTGCCCTATACCGCCGGCGGCTCTTCGGACTTTACCGCGCGCACTCTCGCCGAAAAGCTGGGACCCCTGCTCGGTGGGCAGGTGCTGACCGAGAACAAGCCGGGCGGCAACACGCTGATCGCCACCGAGTTCGTGGTGAAGAGCCCGCCCGACGGCTATACGCTCCTGCTCGTGGGCCTCACCACCTACGGCGCCCAGCCCCACCTCTACAAGAAGCTGCCCTACGACGTCCTCAAGGACCTCGTGCCGATCAACAACGCGATCATCTCGCCGCTGGTGCTCTCGGTGCATCCGAGCGTTCCGGCGAAGAACGTGCAGGAGCTGGTGGCTTACGCGAAGGCGAACCCGGGCAAGGTCAACTTCGGCTCGGCGGGCGTGGGCAACACGCTGCATCTCGCTACCGAGCTGTTCAAGCTCAGGACTGGCGTGGTGATCGTCGACGTGCCCTACAAGGGTGCGTCGCAGGCGGTGGTCGACCTGCTGGCTGGCAACATCCAGATGATGTTCGACCTCGTGCAGACGCCGCTCCAGCATATCAATGCCGGAAAGCTTCGCGCGCTCGGCACGACGTGGGAAAAGCGCGCCGGCGCGCTCCCGAATGTCCCGACTTTCATCGAGCAGGGCATCGACTACAATTTCGGTGCGATGATCGGGATCATGGGGCCGGCAGGCATGCCGAAGGACATCGTCAACCGGCTGCATGCCGAGATCGCGAAGATCATGGCGATGGCGGACGTGCGCGAGGCCTTCGCGAAGCAGGCAATGGAGCCGCTGACGTTCGCCAGTCCCGATGCCTATGCCGCGCAGTTCCGGCGCGACGTGGACGAGATGGGCAGGCTGGTCCGCGCCGCCAATATCCAACCGCAATAAACAGGAGAATCAAAATGGGCAGAATCGCAGCGTTTGCCGCCACCGCCGTCCTCTGCGGCGCAGTCCTGAGCGCTTCGGCGCAGGACAAGCCGCTCGTCGTGGGTTTCGACGGCACCTTTGCGCCGCACGCGATGCCCAAGATGGGCGGCGGCATCGAGGGCTTCAACGTCGACCTCGTGCTCGAGGCAGGCAAGCGCATGGGGCGCAGGATCGAGATCTTCTCCGGCGAATTTTCCGGCCTGATCCCGGCGATGAACGCGGGCAAGCTCGATTTCGTCGGCGCGCCGACCACGGTCACGCCCGAGCGCGCGGCCAACCTGCTCTTCTCCGAGGGCTACCTGAACACTTACTACTCGTTTGTCGTGCCGGCCGGCAAGCCCGATCTCAAGGCGCTCGAGGAGCTCAAGGGCAAGACCGTCTCGACCAACAAGGGCTCGGCCTACGACAAGTGGCTGCAGGACAACGCCGCGAAGTACGGCTTCAAGTCGGAGTCTTACGGCACCAACGCCGATGCGATGCAGGCGATCATCGCCGGGCGCGCCGACGCGGGTCTCACGGGTAACACCACCGGCGCGTATGCGGTGCTGCGCTCGAGCAGCCAGCTCAAGCTCGCCACGCTTAAAGTCGACCAGGGGCTGGTCTGGGGCGCGGTGTTCCGCAAGGACGACCCCAAGCTCAGGAACGCGTTCGACGAGGCGATCGAATGCATGAAGGCCGACGGCACGGTCGCGAAGCTGCACGAGAAATGGTTCGGCACCAAACCGGAGCCCGGTTCGGCCGCGGTCACCGCGTACCCTGGCTATGGCGTGCCCGGCCTGGCGGGCTACGATCCGACGGCGCACACGCCCCACTGTAAATAAGGCGAGGCCGGTCGGCGCGGCATGGGCAAGTTCGCCGAGACCTTCCTCAACTGGGAGGTGATGCAGCAGTACCTGCCGAAGATCGTCGAAGGCTTTTTCGTCACCATCCAGCTGGCGCTGACCGTTGTGGTCACCGGCATCGCGTGCGGACTTGTGCTCGCCGTGGTGCGCGCGTTGCGCATCCGGCCGGTCAACTTCTTCGTCGTGGTGTTCGTCGACGCGCTGCGCGCTCTGCCGCCGCTGGTGATCATCATCCTGTTTTATTTCGCGCTGCCCACCATCGGCGTGCGCATGTCCGGTTTCGTCTCCACGTGGCTCGCCCTGTCGCTGGTGCTTGCCGCGTACGCGGAGGAGATCTTCTGGGCGGGCTTCCTCGCGGTGCCGCGCGGACAGTGGGAAGCCGCGCGCGCCACGGGCCTGGATTTCCTGCAGACGCTGCGTTATGTCGTGCTGCCGCAGGCGGTACGCATCACGATCCCGCCGCTCACCAACCGGACCATCGCGATCACCAAGAACACCGCGCTCGGCGCGGTCGTCGCGGTTGGGGAGATCCTGTACCAGGCGCAGGGCGCCTATGCGTTTTCCTACAATCCGTCGCCGCTGACGATGGGGGCGATCGCCTATCTGATCCTGTTTCTTCCGGTGGTGTGGTTCGGCCGCTGGGTTGAAACCCGCTTCGCCTGGAGAAGGTGACGCGGGGGATTCCCCCGCACCCCCTTTAAACCTCCTCATGGACAGCCTCCTTCTCAACTTCTTCAACCTGGGCATCCTGCAGCAGGCATGGCCATACCTGCTCAAGGGTCTGGGCATGACGGTGCTCCTGTGCATCGTGGTGATTCCGCTGGGAGTTGCGGGCGGTCTAGCCGTGGCCTTGGCTTCGCGCGCGCCCAGGCGCTGGATGCGCTGGGCGGTCGTAGCTTATGTCGATCTGTTCCGCGCTTTCCCGCCGCTGGTGCTGCTGATGTTTCTCGCTTTCGGCCTGCCGTTTCTGGGAGTCGACCTGCCGGCGTTTGCAGCGGTGGCGCTCGCGTTCCTGCTCAACACCTCGAGCTACTACGGCGAGATTTTCCGCGCGGGCATCGAGTCCATCCCGCGCACCCAGTTCGAAGCCGCGCGCTCGCTGGGACTGGAGCCGCCGCAGTACATGCGGTACGTGATCCTGCCGCAGGCGGTGAGGAACGTGCTGCCGGACCTCATCGGCAATACGCTCGAAGTCGTCAAGCTGACCTCGATCGCGAGTGTCGTCGCACTGCCCGAGCTTCTGTATGCGGCGCGCCAGGCCCAGGCGGTCACCTACAACGCCACGCCGGTCATCGCCGCGGGTATCATCTATCTCGTTTGCCTGTGGCCGCTGGTGCGTCTGCTTTCGCGTTTCGAGCACAAGCAACTGGCCATGCACAATTAAAGGCGCACTAGTGGACAGGATCCTCGTAATCAACCCGAACTCCACCGAAGCCGTCACCAAAGGCATCGACGAGGCGATGGCGCCGCTGCGCATGGCGGGCGGCCCGGAAATCGAATGCATGACCATGAAGGAGGGCCCGCCCGGCATCGAGACGCAGCAGCATGTGGACAGCGTCGTCGCGCCGATGGTGAAGCTGGTAAGGGAAAAGCAAGGTGAATATGCCGCGTTCGTCATCGCCTGCTACAGCGACCCGGGCTTGTTCTCGGTGCGCGAGGCCACGACGAAGCCTGTTCTGGGCATTTCGGAATGCGGCGTGCTGACCGCGCTCACGCTGGGACACAAGTTCGGTGTCATCGCGATCCTGCAGAAGTCGATTCCCCGGCATCTGCGATACCTGGGGGCGATGGGGGTTACCGACCGCCTCGCGGCCGAATTGCCGATAGGGCTGGGCGTGACCGAATTGTCCGACGAGAAGAAGACCTTCGGCCGCATGAGGGAGGTGGGCCGAGCCTTGCGCGACACACATGGCGCCAACGTCATCGTGATGGGCTGCGCCGGCATGGCGCGTTACCGCAAACCCTTGCAGGACGAGATCGGGATTCCGGTCGTCGAGCCCTCCCAGGCGGCAGTGGGCATGGCGATCGCGCGGGTCAGGCTGAACTGGAACGGGCTGTGATGTTTTCCGAATGAGGAAAACGAACTGGCCTTGGACTGGCTGCCATAGCCAATCCTGCGATATTAAAGTTCATGAAAGTCGCAGGAAAGAGCGCACGAGTCCGTTGTACTCCGCGGCCTCGGCGGCTGGGCAGAAATGGCCGCCGCGCTCCATCAGGGCAAGCGTTGCGTTCGGCAGGCGCGC
>JANMXB010000685.1:0-2282 GCA_031380765.1 Pseudomonadota bacterium
TCTTGCCCTTGAAGAACTCGAGCTCCTTGCGCATGGTTTCGCCGACCTTCTCGATCTGGGCGATCTTGGCCTGCGTCTCGTTGACCGCCTTCTCGTTGTCGACGATGGACCTCGAGCGCGCAATCTCGATGTCCTTCTCGCTTCCGTACGTCGACAGCAGCGCCTTGTTCTTGCGCGTCTCCTCCTGCTCCTTGCGCGCGGCTTCGGCTTCCTTTTCCTTCGCGATGCGAAGTTCGGCCTCCTTCGCCGCACGCTGCTCGGGCGTCAGCATGGCCTCGGTGCGCTTCACCACCTGGCCTTGCGTGTTCATCTGGTCGACCGCCTGTCCGGCGCACTGCGGCGCCAATGTCGAGCCGATGTAGGTCTTGCCGTCCTTGCCTACGCACTTGATGATCGGCTGGGCCTGCGCAGCCCAGGTTGCGAGTACTGCGGCCGACACGAGAATCGCTTTGAACATCCTTTTCCCCTGGTTCGCGAATGAAGCGCATTTTGCGCCTTTCGCAGTCCGCGCTCAACCGCCGAGGACCATCGAGAAACGTTTCAGGGCGTGCCGCGTTGACCGTAAAGACGGGCGAATGCGTTAGAATTCCGCCACTTTCCACGCACCGGAATCCGCGGATCCCCTCATGGTTTTCACCGACCGGGCGCTGATCGCCGAGATCACCGCCAAGATGCTCCTCGAAGTGAAGGCGGTCCTGTTTTCGGATGCCAAGCCGTTCATCTTCACCTCCGGCTGGGCGAGTCCGGTCTATATCGACGGGCGCAAGCTGATCTCTTATCCGCGCATCCGCAGCCAGCTCATCGAGTTTGCCGCCGCCACGGTCGTGCGCGACGTCGGGTTCGAGCAATTCGACACGGTGGCGGGGGGCGAGACCGCGGGCATTCCCTACGCCGCATGGATTGCCGACCGCCTCGCGCTGCCAATGCAATATGTGCGCAAAAAGCCCAAGGGATTCGGCCGCAACGCGCAGATCGAGGGTCATGTCGAAGAAGGCGCGCGAACCCTGCTGGTCGAGGACCTCACCACCGACGGGCGCTCCAAAGTGATCTTCTGCAAGGCGCTCAGAGACGCCGGCGCGCTCGTCGACCACGTCTACGTGAATTTCTATTACGACATCTTTCCCGAGTCGAAGAAGATCCTCTCCGACCTCAACGTGCAGCTGCATTACCTGTCGACGTGGTGGGACGTGCTCGCAGTGGTCAAGAAGGGCGGCTACCTGGCCGCGGCGCAGATCGACGAAGTGGAGAAATTCCTCCACGAGCCGGCCAAGTGGTCGGCCGCCCACGGCGGGGTGGCGAGCTTTCCCTCGAGCTAGGTTCTTCAATTGAGGGTCATCAGCGTCAACGTCAACGGGATTCGCTCAGCCGCTCGCAAAGGCTTTTACCCGTGGCTCGCCGCGCAGCGCGCCGACTTCGTGTGCATGCAGGAGATGAAGGCGCACGAAGCCGATCTCGAGCCCTCGATCGTCGCGCCGAAGAACTATCACGCCGCGTTCTCCTTCGCCGAGAAGCGCGGCTACAGCGGCGTGGGCATCTACAGCCGCGCCAAACCCGACAGCGTGCAGCGCGGTTTCGGCAGCCACGAATTCGACCGCGAAGGGCGCTATGTAGAGGCGAGGTACGGCAACCTCGCGGTGATCTCGGTGTACTTCCCGTCCGGCTCGAGCTCGCCCGAGCGCCAGCTCGCCAAGTTCCGCTTCCTCGAGGAAGTGCGGCCCCATCTGCAGACATTGATCGGCTGTGGGCGCGAAGTCGTCCTGTGCGGCGACTGGAACATCGCGCACAAGGAAATCGATCTGCGCAACTGGCGCTCGAACCGGAAGAACTCGGGCTTCTTGCCCGAGGAGCGCACGTGGATCTCGCATGTGTTCGACGAGATCGGCTTCGTCGACGTATTCCGCCGCTTGAACAACCAGCCGGACCAGTACACCTGGTGGTCGAACCGCGGCGATTCATGGAACAAGAACGTCGGCTGGCGCATCGATTATCACGTCGCCACCGGGGCTCTTGCGAAGAGCGCGAAGAAAGAGTCGATCTACAAGGCCAGGCGTTTTTCCGACCACGCCCCGCTGACGATCGACTACGACTGGACGCTCCAGTCCGGCTGACCGATCGGACCCGGCTGGCGCTTCACGGACCCGGCCGGCGCTTCAGGGCCGCGGCGTGGCGGTGCCCGGCGGCAGGTTGCCGGCGGGTGGCGGGACGCGGTTGCGCTGGCGGCGGCGATCGAGCCACCAGGCCAGCACGGGCAGCATGGCGAATCCGCCCGGCATTATGAACAC
>JANMXB010000710.1:0-5248 GCA_031380765.1 Pseudomonadota bacterium
GCGGGCGCGGGCGGCGCGGCAGCGGTGCGCGCGGGCAAGATCGACGCGATCTCGAACATCGATCCGCTGATCACGGAGCTGGAATCCACGGGAGACGTGGTCGTCGTCGTGGATACGCGCACGACCGCCGGCACGCTTGCCGTATTCGGGAGCCCGATGCCGGCAGCCACGTTGTATACGTCGAAAGAATTCATCGCGAAGAACCCGCGGACCGTCCAGGCGCTCACCAACGCGATGGTTCGCGCGTTGCTCTGGATCCAGAAGGCCACGCCCGCTCAGATCGCGAACACCGTGCCCGCGCAGTATCAGCTGAACAATCCTGCGCTCTACCTGACGTCGTTTGGGAAAGTCCGGGAGGGCATCTCGCCCGACGGGCTCTTCCCGCGGCAGGGAGTGGAGAACACGCTGAAGATGCTGCAGGCCTTCGATCCCGGCGTGAAGAGCGCGAGCATCCGGCTGGAGGACACGTACACGAACCGATTCGTCGAGCAGGCGCTGCGCACGGTGAGGCGCTGAGGCCTTTGCGGCCGAGGCGCCGCGCTACTGACATTTTTATCCGTAGAGCCCAGCCCAGGAGCCATTTCCGAGGATACTTACTGACATTCTCCTAGACGAGATTCCCGACCGCATGCCCCTCCGCCGTGGCCCCCAGAAGATCGCGAGGGGAGGCGCGATCACCGGCCCTACGGGTCGTGTCAAAATTGCGGCATGCCTCAGCCCCCGCAATGGTCGTTCCCCGAGTCGCTGCAGCCCAAATCCGGCGAAACCCAGTTCGATCTATCGCGCGCGCTCGATGCGGCCGTCCTCGTGCGCACGGAAATTCCCGAAGACGGATTCACGGCCGGCATCCTGGGCACGGAGCGCGGCGGATACGGCGTGGTGATTAGCGACGATGGGCTCGTCCTCACCATCGGTTACCTGATTACCGAAGCGACGCAGGTCTGGTTGACCACCAACCGCGGCGGCGTCGTGGCCGGCTACCCGCTTGCCTACGACCAGGCGACCGGGTTCGGCCTCATCCAGCCCCTGGGCAAGCTCGACGCGACGCACCTGAAGCGCGGTCTGGCGTGCGACGTGAGGATCGGCGACTCGGCGTATGTGATCGGACATGGCGGGCGCAAGCACGCGCTCAAGACCCGACTCATCGGGAAACGCGAATTTGCCGGCTATTGGGAGTACCTGCTCGACGAAGCGCTTTTCACCGCTCCAGCCCATCCGCAGTGGGGCGGGGCGGCGCTGCTGGATGCGCAGGGCGACCTGATCGGCATCGGCTCGCTGCTGGTGGTGCAAGAGGTGAACGGCGAATCAATGCATACCAACATGTTCGTTCCGGTCGACCTTCTCGATCCTATCCTGGATGCAATGCTGAAAACCGGACGCAGCCAGCATCCGCCGCGTCCCTGGCTCGGCCTCTACACGCAGGAGCAGGACGGCAAACTGGTGGTCGGCCAGCTCGCTTCAGGCGCTCCGGCCGAAAGGGCGGGCATTCGCATAGGAGACGTGCTGCGCGGCGTCGACACTCAACGCGCCCGAGGACTGGCCGATTTTTTCCGCTCCGTGTGGCGGCTTGGACCGGCCGGGGTCGACGTGCCGCTTACCGTCGCACGTGGCGGCGACGTATTGCGCATCACGGTCAAATCGGCCGACCGCAATGATTTTCTCAAAAAACCGAACCTGCAGTGAGATAACGACCTACAGCGCGAGCTCCGCCAGCAGGCGCAGCGCCTCCGGCTGTTTCGTCCCGATAAGCAAAGTGCGTATCGGTGATGCCTTCCACGCCTGGAGCCGATCGCGAATTCTCGCCTTGTCGCCGACCAGTGCGACGTCGTCGACCAGCTTGTCCGGCACGGCCGCCTCGGCCTCGGCTTTCTTGCCGGCGAGGAACAGGTCCTGGATCTTCACGGCCTCAGCTTCGTAGCCCAGACGTTTCGCGTAGTCGTTGTAAAAATTCTTGCCGCGCGCGCCCATCCCGCCGATATAGAGCGCGAGGGTCTCCTTGATCGGCTTGCGGCACTTGTCGATATCGTCCCCGACCACGCAAGTCACGAAGGGAGCAACGTCGAAATTCGCCAGGCTTTTTCCGCCGCCTGCCTTTTTGAATCCTGCTTCGAGATGGGGCGCAAGCAGGTCGAAGCGCTCCGGGTTGATCCACACCGGGATCAGGCCGTCGGCGACCTCGGCGCTGCACTCGATGCCGGCCGGACCGATGGAGGCGGTGTAAATCTCCATGTCCTTGCGGGCATGCAGGATGCTTTTGAGCGGCTTGCCAAGGCCGGTTGCGCCAGGACCGCGATAGGGGATCTCGTAGATCTCGCCCTTGAATTCGAGCGGCGCCTCGCGCGCCAGGATGCTGCGCACGATCCTGATGTACTCGCGCGTGCGCGTGAGGGGCTTGCCGTAGGGGACACCGTACCAGCCTTCGATCACCTGCGGGCCGGAGGGGCCCAGGCCCAGAATGAAACGGCCGCCGGAGAGCGCGTCCAGCGTCATTGCAGCCATCGCAGTCGCCGTCGGCGTGCGCGCCGGCATCTGGATGATCGCGGTCCCCAGCTTGATCTTCGTGGTGAACGCGGCGATATACGCAAGCGGAGTGACCGCATCCGAACCGTAGGCTTCGGCGCTCCACACCGAGTAGAAACCGAGGCGCTCGGCCTCGAGGATCAGGTCACGATCGACCATCATCGTGCCGCGGGAGTAGCCGGAGGTGAGGCCGAGGCGCAGGTCTGGCATTTGGGTCCCCTGGTGGATTCGTCGGAACGGACAGATCCGGATTGTGACGCAGCGCCGCTCCGAGTCAATCGCGCCAGACCGCTTCCTGTGATTGTGGTGCCAGGCAGCCAGTCACCCGGCTGGCCGCGGGGCCCTTGTGCCGGGCTAGTTTGGGCTCGGATTCTTCACGCCGCCGGCGATTTGCTCGGCTGTGGAGTTTGTGCTCGGCGGCGAAATCGCGAGTCCCGGAGGGGAATGCGCTCCCGACGCCTCGAGGGGCTTGGACGCCAGCGGCGTTACGGGCGAGACGTAAGGGCCTGGCTCGACGCATGCAGGCGCGCCCGGAGTAGGCTCGGGAATGATCCTCCTGTCGGCCATGGCGTTCTTGCGAAAGTTCTCGGCAGCCCGGTCCATGGCGAGGCAGGTTTTATAAGCGCCGACCTTGTCGCCCCATGCGGTTTTGGCTGCGGCTTCGGCGGCCTGGGCTTTTGCCGTGTCGCTCAGCGGCGGCAGCTTGGCGAAGGCGGGAGCCGCAAACAGGGCGGCGATGAGAAGGGCGGCGACTCGCATGGGCATCCTCGGCTGGGCATGGGCTGATGGCCAAGTATTTCCCGGGGCCCGCGAAATGAATGTACGCGCGCGCACGCAACGCGCACTCAACGCTTACATAGCCTGCCACGCCTCAGGCCGTCCGGAGGTCGAGCGTCGCCCGGATCACAGTGGCATCCTCGGGATGGCGCTCGGTGCGAAACCCGAGCTTCTTCACCATCACGAGCATGCCGTGGTTGATCGCCAGGATCTCGCCGAACAGCCTGGGGACGCCACGGTTGCGCGCAACCTCCATGAGCTTTGCCATCAGGTGCCGGCCGATACCGCGGCCCTGCCACGCATCGGCCACCACGATCGCAAATTCGCACGCAGCGGGGTATTCCGATGCCTGGCTGTCCATCACGTAACGCGCGACACCGATCAACACCTCGCTCTCCTGCGTCATCACTATTGCGGCGAGCGCCATGTCGCGGCTGTAGTCGATGGTGGTGAGCTGCTCGATATAGGCGCGCGAAATGTTGATCGCGCCGCCCAGGAGGCGGTTGTAGCGGGTCTCCCGCGACAGGCCTTCGACGAAGGCCGATTCGATATCCAGGTCCGCGCGCCGCAGCGGCCGGATGCTGATGCTGTAGCCGTGGATGACCTGCCAGGATTCGGCGAGTTCCTCCGGGACCGGGGTCTCGCCCATGGCTTGGCTAGAACTTGATCTTGCCGCGCAGGATCTCGGACCACATTACCCAGTCGCCGGCGAAGCTGTAGATCGGATAGCTGAAGGTCGCCGGGCGGTTCTTTTCGAAGAAGAAATGCCCGACCCACGCAAAGGCGTAGCCGCAAACGAGGCCCGCGACCAGCAGCCAGGGATTCAGCGTGGCAACCGCGGCGGCCAGCCAGGCGAGGCCCAGCGACGTCCCGACGAAGTGCAGGCGGCGCGAGGTCCGGTTGGCGTGCTCGGAGAGGTAGAACGGATAGAACTGCGCCATGCTCGAGAATTTCTTTTCGATCGCTTCCGAGCTCATTTGCGTCTCCTTGCCGGGCTACATGTTCGGATAGTTCGGCCCGCCACCGCCCTCGGGCGTAACCCAGACGATGTTCTGCGTCGGGTCCTTGATGTCGCAGGTCTTGCAGTGGACGCAATTCTGCGCGTTGATCTGCAGGCGCGGGGCGGTGCCGTCGTCCTTTACGATTTCGTACACGCCGGCAGGGCAGTACCGCTGCTCGGGCGCATCGTAGAGCGCGAGATTCACGTCCACGGGCACGCTCGAATCCTTGAGCGTCAGGTGGACCGGCTGATTCTCGGTGTGGTTGGTGTTGGAGATGAATACCGACGACAGCCGGTCGAAGGTGAGCACCCCGTCGGGTTTCGGATACTGGATCGGCTCGGCCTCGGTCTTCTTCTTCAGGGTTTCGTGGTCGGCATTATCGTGATGCAGCGTCCACGGCGCCTTGCCGCCAAAAACGACCTGGTCGATGCCCACCATCATGGTGCCGGTGTAGAGCCCCTTCGACATCCAGGGCTTGAAGTTGCGCGCGCGGTAGAGCTCGTCGAACAGCCACGACCGCTGGAATGCTTCCGGGTACGAGGCAAGTTCATCACCGGAGCGTCCGGCCTGCAGCGCTTCGAAAGCCGCTTCGGCCGCGAGCATCCCCGACTTGATCGCGCAATGGCTGCCTTTGATGCGCGAGGCATTCAGGAACCCCGCGTCGTCGCCCACGAGCGCGCCGCCGGGCACGGTCAGTTTCGGCAGGGACTGCAGCCCTCCGGCCGTAATCGCGCGAGCCCCGTAGGCGATGCGCTTGCCGCCTTCGAAAAAGCCGCGGATTGCCGGATGGGTTTTGTATCGCTGGAATTCCTCGTAGGGCGACAGGTACGGGTTGGTATAGCCGAGCCCGACCACGAAGCCCACGGCCACTTGGCTGTTTTCCATGTGGTAAAGGAAGGATCCGCCGTACGTCCGCGCGTCGAGCGGCCAGCCGGCGGTGTGCACGACGA
>JANMXB010000728.1:0-2445 GCA_031380765.1 Pseudomonadota bacterium
TTACCCTTCCGCTGCTTGAAGCAACCGGGCTTGCGGGATTTTTCTCCGCAGTCGTTTCGGGCGACACTGCGCCAAAAAAGAAACCGGCCCCCGATCCGTTGCTGGCGGCGTGCGGGCAACTGGGCGTGACGCCTGCGCAAGCCCTCATGGTTGGCGATTCCACCAACGACGCGCTGGCTGCCCGCGCGGCCGGCTGCGGCATCCTGCTGGTCCCCTACGGATACAGCGAGGGCATCGATGTGCAAAGCATCGATTGCGATGGTATAGTTCCAACGCTCTTAATCGTCGCAGACCTCCTAGCCTCTCAGTCGTGAGCCCCACCCGGACAAACTGGAATCCCCACTGGCTTAGCTGGCGCCCCTGGCGCAGCTAGACCATCTTGCGCACCCGCGCGGCACGGGTGCGCGGGGCAGGGCCAGCCGCAGGATCGTTGCAATTCCAGTCAATTCCGGTTCTTCAGTGGGAGATTCACATGACTGAGCTCGATTTCGATCAGCTCGCCAAGCAGGGCTACAACCGGATCCCGGTCGTCTCCGAGATTCGCGCCGACCTGGACACGCCGGTCGGGCTATACCTCAAACTCGCTAACAGACCGTATACCTATCTGCTCGAGTCGGTCGTCGGCGGCGAACGGTTCGGCCGATATTCCTATATCGGACTGCCTTCATCGGAGCGCATCGAAGCGCGCGGCGCAGACATCTCCGTGCATCGCCGCGGACCCGACGGCGAAGAGAGCATCGAGCGCTTCCCGGATACCGATCCGTTTGCGTTTGTGCGCGACTATCTGTCGAAGTACAGGGCGGCGCCTTTGCCGGGCCTGCCCCGCTTCGCGGGCGGGCTGGTCGGCTATTTCGGCTATGAGACGGTGCAATTCATCGAAAAGCGCCTTGCCCGCACCGCCGCAAAGCCGGATCCCCTGGGCACGCCCGACGTGCTGCTAATGCGTTCCGAAGAACTGGCAGTCATCGACAACGTGCAGGGCAAACTCTATTTCGTCGTCTATGCCGATCCGGCGCAGCACGACGCACTGCGGCGTGCGCGTGCTCGCCTGGCCGAACTGCAAGGGCGCTTGTCCCGTCCGATGAATCATGTCCAGCGCAACTATGCCGGCGACGATTCGGTACGCGCCTCCTTTACCAGGGAAGCATTCGTCGATGCCGTAAGGAAGACCAAGGACTACATCTATGCCGGCGACGCGATGCAGATCCAGATTTCGCAGCGCATGTCCCGGCGGTTTACGGCGCCGCCATTTGCGCTGTATCGCTCATTGCGCGGCCTGAATCCGTCGCCCTACATGTTCTACCTGGACCTTGGGGATCATCACGTGGTTGGCGCCTCGCCGGAAATTCTCGTGCGGCTCGAAGGCGACACTGTGACGCTCAGGCCGATCGCGGGCACGCGACCGCGCGGCGCAACCTATGCCGAGGACCAGCAGGCCGCGCAGGAGCTGCTTGCCGATCCCAAGGAGCGCGCCGAGCACGTAATGCTGATCGACCTTGGCCGCAACGACGTCGGCCGGGTGGCGAAAACCGGCAGCGTGAAAGTCACCGAGTCGATGACGATCGAGCGCTACTCGCATGTCATGCACATCGTTTCCAACTGCGAAGGGCGCCTTGCCGAGGGACTCGACGCCTTCGACGTGCTCAAGGCGACGTTTCCCGCCGGAACGATCAGCGGCGCTCCGAAGGTGCGGGCCATGGAGATCATCGACGAGTTCGAACCGATCAAGCGCGGCCTTTACAGCGGGGCCGTCGGCTACCTGGGATTCAATGGCGACATGGACCTCGCGATCGCCATTCGGACAGCGGTAATCAAGGACGGCGTGCTGCATGTCCAGGCCGCGGCGGGCATCGTCGCAGACTCCGATCCGGAGGCCGAATACCAGGAAACGCTGCACAAAATGCGCGCGGTATTGCGCGCCGCCGAAAGCGCGCTCGCCGAAACCACGCAGCCGGTTTCGGCCTAGGGGGTCGCCATGCTGCTGATGATCGACAACTATGACTCGTTCACCTACAACCTCGTGCAGTACCTGGGCGAGCTTGGCGAGGACGTGCGGGTATTCCGCAACGACGAGATTTCGCTCGACGAGGTTGCGGGGATGGACCCCCAGCGCATCGTGCTTTCTCCCGGCCCGTGCACGCCGAACGAAGCAGGCATTACGCTGGCGCTCATAGGCAAGTTCGCCGGCCGCATCCCGATTCTGGGGGTTTGCCTGGGACACCAGGCCATCGGCCAGGCTTTCGGCGGAAAAGTGGTGCGCGCAAAGCGGGTGATGCACGGCAAGACCTCGCAGATCGAGCACTCCGGTCAGGGCGTGTTCCGCGATTTGCCCGCCGGTTTCGCGGCCACCCGCTACCACTCGCTGGTGATCGAGCGCGAAAGCATTCCGGCATGCCTGGAGATCACCGCGCATTCCGAGGACGGTGAAATCATGGGGGTGCGGCA
>JANMXB010000619.1:0-3766 GCA_031380765.1 Pseudomonadota bacterium
TGCGGCCACTCGTAGCCGGCGTGGCGCCCGGTGGGCTCGCTGTGGATGCGCTGTCCGAAGCGGTTGAAAAAGACCGTCTCGCGCGTCGTCACGGCGAGCTTCGCGAGGTGATCGACCAATCCCAATTCGCCCAGCACCTTCACGCAGTGGGGCAGCAGCGTGACGCCCACGCCGACCTGCTTGATCTCCGGCAGCGTTTCGTACACGCGCGTCGCGATCCCCGCCTTGTGCAGCTCGAGGGCCAGCGTGAGTCCGCCCACGCCCGCGCCGATGATCACGACTTCCATGTTTCTCTCCTAAGGAGGGGGTACGGGGCAACCTCGGTTCCCCTGTAATCGATCAATCCGCGCGGATGTGGGCGTCCTGGATCACCCTGGCCCAGCGCGCGAGGTCGCTGGAGGTGAGGGCAGCGAGTTCTTCAGGCGTGCCACCGGTCGGATACAGACCCTGCTTCGCCAGCGTTTCGATGACGTCGGGAGACTTCAGGATCGCGTTGATTTCGGCATTGAGCTTCGCCACGATTTCCTTCGGCGTGGCGGCGGGCAGGTACATGCCGAACCAGATGTCGACGTCGATGTCGCGAATGCCGGCGGCTTCGCCGAGCGACGGCACGGCGGGTGTGGCGTTCGAGCGCCTGGTGCCGCTCGAGGACAGCATCACCAGGCGGCCGGCCTGCACGTTGGTGAGCGCCTGGTGGACCGGCATGAACACCGCGCTGATCTGGCCGCCGAGGATGCCGGTCATCATGCCGTCCGAGCCCTTGTACGGAATGTGGGTGAGGTCGATGCCGGCGCGCTGCTTGAAGAGCTCCATCGACAGGTGGTGCGGCGTGCCGTTGCCGGGCGAGCCGTAGTTGAGCTTGCCCGGCTCCTTCTTTGCGAGCGCGACGAACTCGGCAATGGTTTTGACGCCAAGCGTCGGCGGCACGACGAACGCCATCGTGCCGACCGCGACCGGGGCCACCGGCGCGAAATCCTTGATCGGATCGAAGGGCACTTTCTTGTTGAGGCTGGGCAGCATGATCATGGTGTTGACCGACATCAGGATCGAGTAGCCGTCGGGCGGTGCCTTGGCCGCGAGCTCGAAGCCGATCGCGCCGCTGGCGCCCGGCTTGTTCTCGATCACCACGGGCTGCTTCCAGCGCTCCGAAAGCTTCTGGCCGAGGGTGCGGCCGAGGATGTCGATGCCGCCGCCCGGGGCGAAGGGGACGATGATGCGCAGGGGCTTTGAGGGGTAGGGGTCCTGAGCCTGGGCAACGCCTGCGGCGAACGCGCCGATAAGCGCAGCAACGGCGAGGATCGACTTCTTCATTGCGAGAAACTCCGTCGCGGATAGGGAACCGGCCAAGGTTATTTCAAGGCCGGGTGGTTGACCAGCATAATGTCGAAATTGCCTTCGGAATAAGCGAGACAACTTTGGACCAGATCACGGAAGACCGGCTGGCAATTGCCGAAGTAGTGCAGAACTGGGCCGTATGGCGCGACGCGGGCGACTGGGAGCGTTTTCGCACCGTCTGGCACGAGGATGGCTGGATGTCGGCCACCTGGTTCCAGGGCCCGGCCGAGCAGTTCATCGCGGTGAGCAAGGCGGGTTTCGACAAGGGCGTGAACATCCTGCACTTCCTCGGCGGGATTTCGGTCGATGTGTCAGGCGACCGCGCGATCTCGCAATGCAAGATGACGATCAGCCAGCGCGGGCCGCTGGAGGGTGAGACAGTCGACGTGGTTTGCACCGGGCGGTTCTACGATTTCTTCGAGCGCCGCAAAGGCGCGTGGAAAGTCGTCCGCCGCCAGCCGATCTACGAAAAGGATCGCCTCGATGCGCTGAACCCGGGTTCCGAGCTGGTATTGGACCCGAAGCTGCTGATGAGTTTTCCCGAAGGCTACCGGCACCTCGCGTACCTTCAGACCAAGCTTGGGTACGAGATCAAGATGGATATGCCGCAGCTCAAGGGCCCGGTCGTGCAGGCGCTGTATGTGCGCGGCAAGGCGTGGCTCGGGGGCGCGTCCTCGGCCTTCGATTCACCGCCGGTGCCATCGGGCGCGCCTGCGAACTGAAGTGTGATGGGAGCCTGAATCATGAGCACTGAAATCGACGCGCTGGTCATCGGGGCGGGGTTCGCCGGGCTCTACCAGCTGCATTGCCTGCGCGACCGCCTCGGACTTTCGGCCAGGATCCTGGAGACGGGCGGCGACCTCGGCGGCACCTGGTACTGGAACCGCTATCCCGGCGCGCGCTGCGACTCGGAAAGTCACGTCTACCGCTACTTCTTTTCGCGCGAGCTGAACGAAGAGTGGGAGTGGTCCGAGCGGTATCCGGGACCGCCCGAGATCCTGGGGTACCTGGGTCATGTCGCGGACAGGTTCGGCCTGCGGCGCGACATCCGGTTTGGCTGCCGCGTCGTCTCGGCGAGCTACGACGAGACGGCCAACCGATGGGTCGTCCAGACCGATGCCGGCGAGCGCTACGTCGTCACGTACCTCGTCGCCGCAGTCGGGTGCCTGTCTTCGGCGAATATTCCCAACATTCCCGGCCTCGCCGAATTCAGCGGCAAGTGGTACCACACCGGACAATGGCCGCATGACGGCGTGGAACTCGGTGGCAAGCGCGTCGGACTGATCGGCACCGGCTCGACCGGCATCCAGACCGCGCCCGTCATCGCGCAGACGGCGGCCCATCTGACCGTTTTCCAGCGCACCCCGACCTACAGCGTGCCGGCGCGCAATGCACCGCTGCCCCCGGAGTTCAGGCGCTGGGTGCGCGAGAATCACGAGGAGATTCGCGCCGCCGTGCACTCGACGCCGAACGGGCATGCCTTCAAGATCGCCAAGCGAAACGTTGCGGATGTCACGCCCGAGGAGCGGCAGGCGATCTACGAGGCGGCGTGGAACACGGGCGGGCTGCAGTTCCGCGCCACCTTCCACGACCTCATGATCGACCAGGCGGCGAACGACACGGCCGCTGAGTTTCTCAAGGGCCGCATTCTTGCGACTGTTCGCGACCCGGAGACCGCGCGCGCGCTCGCCGACATCGACCATCCCTACGCGGCCAAGCGGCCGCCGATCGATACGGACTACTTCGAGACCTTCAACCGCGCCAACGTCACGCTGGTGGATCTGCGCGCCGATCCGATCGAACGCATCACGCCGCGCGGCATTCGCACGCGCAGTGCGGAGCACGCGCTTGACGTGATCGTGTTCGCCACCGGCTTCGATGCGATGACCGGCCCGCTTCTTGCGATCGATGTGCGAGGTCGCGGCGGCCGCGCGCTGCGCGATGACTGGCGCGCGGGACCGCAGACCTACCTCGGCCTGCAGGTGCCCGGATACCCGAACTTCTTCACGGTGACCGGCCCGGGCAGCCCTTCGGTGCTCACCAACATGCCCGTCGCCATCGAGCAGCACGTGGAATGGATCACCGACTGCATCGCCCACTTGCGGCGCAACCGGATCGACTCCATCGAGGCCGATCCCGGGGCGGCGCAAAAATGGGGCGAACACGTGAACGAGACGGCGAACGCGACCCTCCTGAGCAAGGCGAAGCACTCCTGGTACTACGGCGCCAACGTACCGGGCAAGCCGCGCGTGTTCATGCCCTATGCCGGCGGGCTGGCCCGCTACCGGGCCATCTGCAACGAGGTCGCCGCGAAGGGATACGAGGGCTTCTTGATGAAGCGGGACGGGGGGCGCGAAGTGCCGGCCGTCCACGGTGGGGAGCCCGGTAATTTCGCGGTCGAGCGCGGCCCCGGTATCTAGACGCGGCCCGG
>JANMXB010000740.1:0-2741 GCA_031380765.1 Pseudomonadota bacterium
GGCGAACATCGCCCACGAGGCCGGCGTGCCGCTCATGATCGACAACACCGTGCCTTCGCCGTACCTGTGCCGGCCGTGCGACTGGGGCGCGGACATCGTGGTGCACTCGGCCACCAAGTACATCGGCGGCCACGGCACCACAATGGGCGGCGTGATCGTCGAGTCGGGCAAGTTTCCCTGGGACAACGGCAAGTTTCCCGGCATGACGGAGCCCTCGCGCGGGTATCATGGCGTGCGCTTCTACGAGACCTTCGGCGATTTCGGCTATACGATGCGCGCGCGCATGGAGATCATGCGCACCTTCGGCCCCACCCTCTCGCCGATGGCGGCGTGGCAGTTGCTGCAGGGGCTCGAGACGCTGCACGTGAGGATGGAGCGCCACTGCGCCAACGCGCTCGCCGTGGCGCAATTCCTGCAAACGCACCGCCAGGTAGCGTGGGTGAATTACCCAGGGCTGCCGGACAACAAGTACCACGCGCTGGCGAAGAAATATCTTCCCAAGGGCGCTTCGGGGTTGTTGAATTTTGGGGTGAAGGGCGGTGCCCGGGCAGGGGAGAAGTTCATTGAGGCTGCGACCTTCATGAGCCACCTCGCCAATATCGGCGACGCCAAGACCCTCATCATCCACCCCGCCTCGACCACGCACCGCCAAATGTCGGAGGATGAGCAGCTCAAGGCCGGCGTGCTGCCCGACATGGTGCGCATGTCGGTGGGACTGGAGACGCTCGACGACATCCTCTGGGACATCGACCAGTCGTTGTCGGCAGCTGCGGCCGCCGCGGCGACCGCGTAAGCCCGAAAACGTAGGCATTCCTCAAGGAAAATCATGCTGAGCTACCAGGTCGTCGAACACGGCAAGCCGCTGCAGAAAGTCTTTACCGCGGCGCCGAAGCCCAAGGGAACCGAAGTCCTTGTGCGCATCACGCGCTCGGGCGTGTGCCACAGCGACCTGCACATCTGGGACGGCTACTTCGACCTCGGCGGGGGCAAGCGCTTCTACGTGAAAGAGCGCGGCTGCATCCCGCCTTTCACGCTCGGGCATGAGCCGTTCGGCGTTGTGGAAGCGTTCGGCAGCGGCGCGGCCAAAGCCTTGCGCGGGCTGAAGGTCGGGCAGAGGCGCCTGGTCTACCCGTGGATCGGTTGCGGCAAGTGCGCGGTCTGCAAGGCCGGCAAGGACAACTACTGCGTCTCGGGCACGCAATACCTCGGCGTCAATCGCGCCGGCGCGTATTCGACGCACGTGCTGATCCCGCACCCGCGCTACCTCGTCGACACCGCTGGCATCGACGATGCGTTCGCGGCCACGCTCGCCTGCTCCGGACTGACAACGTACAGCGCAATCACCAAGCTGCCCGCGCTCGGACCCAAAGACTGGGTCGCCGTACTCGGCTGCGGCGGACTCGGGCTGGTGGCGATTTCGATCATGAAAGGCATGGGCATCCGCAATGTCATTGCCTGCGACGTCGACGCAGGCAAGCTCGACGCAGCGCGCAAGCTAGGCGCGAAACTGGTCCTCGACACGCGGGTGCCGGACGCCGCGCAAAAGCTCGCGGGTCTTGCGCAGTCCAACCTCGTCGGCGCCATCGACCTCGTAGGCATGCCGGCCACCTTCATGACCGCTTACCCCGCCCTGCGCAAGGGCGGGCGCTACATCCTGTGCGGCCTCTTCGGCGGGGAGGTCACGCTCGCCTTGCCGCCAATTGCGCAGCGCGCGGTAAGCGTCACCGGGTCGTATGTCGGCGACCTCGCGGAGCTGAAGGCCGTCGTTGCGCTGGCAAAGAAGAAAAAACTCAAACCCATGCCGGTCGAGACGCGGGCCGCGTCCGAGGTCAACCGCACGCTGGAGGAGCTCAAGGCCGGGCACATCCTCGGCCGCGTGGTGCTGGATTTTGAAACTGCGACCGAAAGCGCGAATACCTGAACACCTCCCCATTTATACTCGGCAGATGACACCCTACAACTGGAATTTCCCCTATAGCTGGCCGAGAAAACCGGTCCTCGCCGCCAATGTCGTGGCCACCACGCAGCCGCTCGCGGCGCAGGCGGGATTGCGCATGATGCTTGCCGGCGGAAACGCGGTGGACGCGATTCTCGCCACCGCAATCACCCTGACCCTGGTCGAGCCGGTTTCCAATGGCATCGGCTCGGACCTCTTCGCGATCCTGTGGGACGGCAAGGAGCTGCACGGTATCAATGCCTCGGGACGCTCGCCCGCGGGCTGGACGCCGGAATACTTTGCCGGCCAGAAGGCCATGCCCACGCGCGGCTGGAATACGGTCACGGTGCCCGGCTGCGTTTCCGGGTGGCACATGCTGAGCAAGCGCTTCGGCAGGCTGCCGTTCGAAAAGCTCTTCGAGCCGGCCATCGGCTACGGCCGCGACGGCTTTCTGGTCTCTCCGACCATCGCGCGCCAGTGGGCGCTCCAGGCCAAGGAACTGCACCTCCAGCCCGGCTACGCCGAGGCTTTCATGCCCAACGGCCGGCCGCCCGAAGCCGGAGACCTGTTCACTTTTCCGGACCACGCCGCGACGCTCGAGAAGATCGCGGCGACCAAAGGCGAAGTCTTCTACCGCGGCGAGATCGCCGCGAAGCTCGAGGCGCACAGCGCAAAGAACGGCGGCGTCATGAAAGCCTCCGACATGGCGGCTCACCAGTCCGACTGGACCCCGCCCATGGAAGTCGGCTATCGCGGCTACACCATCCACGAACTGCCGCCCAACGGCCAGGGCATCGTGGCCCTC
>JANMXB010000014.1:0-9379 GCA_031380765.1 Pseudomonadota bacterium
CAAGCGCCGCTATCTCGAACTCACCAGGGGCCCGGCGGCGGCACCCGCTCCGGCTCCCGCTCCGGCAGCGACCGCAAAGGCAACGCCCCCGGCGGCGAAGAAGTAGCCGCTAGCGGCCGAGTTTTTAGCCGCTAGCGGCCAAGCTTTTTCTTCAGGATCCCGGTCACCTGCCCCGGGTTGGCCTTGCCCTCGGTGGCCTTCATGACCTGGCCCACCAGCGAGTTGAACGCCTTTTCCTTGCCGGCGCGGTAGTCCTCGACCTGCTTCGCATTGGCGGCGAGGACTTCGTCGACCAGCTTTTCGATCGCGCCCGAATCGGAAATCTGCTTGAGTCCCTTCGCTTCGATGATGGCGTCGGCCGGCCCTTCGCCCCGCCACATGGCGTCGAACACTTCCTTGGCGATCTTGCCCGAGATCGTCCCGTCGGCGATCCGCTTGAGCAGCGCGGCGAGCGCATCCGCCGCGACCGGGCTCTGGACGATATCGAGGGCTGCACGGTTCAAGGCCGCGGCGAGCTCGCCGGTCTGCCAGTTGGCGCAGGTCTTGGGTTCTGCGCCCGAGTGCACAAGCGTCTCGAAGTAATCCGCAGCCTCGCGCGAGGCGGTAAGCAGCTCGGCATCGTAGACGGTCAGGCCGAACTGGCTTGCGAACCGCTCGCGCTTGGCCTGCGGCAATTCAGGCAGGGTGGCCCGGATACGCTCGATCTCGGCTTCCGCGATCACCAGCGGCAGCAGGTCCGGATCGGGGAAATAACGGTAATCCTGCGCGTCTTCCTTGGAGCGCATGGAGCGCGTCTCGTCGCGGTCCGGATCGTACAGGCGGGTCTCCTGCACCACTGTGCCGCCTTCTTCCAACAGCTCGACCTGGCGCCGCGCCTCGAACTCGATCGCCTGCTCCATGAAGCGAAATGAGTTGAGGTTCTTGATCTCGCAGCGCGTGCCAAGCGGTTCACCTGGACGCCGCACGGACACGTTGGCGTCGCAGCGGAACGATCCTTCCTGCATGTTGCCGTCGCAGATTCCGATCCAGCGCACGAGGGCGTGGAGCACCTTTGCATAGGCCACCGCCTCTTTCGAGCCGCGCATGTCGGGCTCGGTCACGATCTCGAGCAGCGGCGTGCCCGCGCGGTTGAGGTCGATGCCGGACATCCCCTTGCTGAGCGCTCCGCGCGATTCCTTCGGCGCCTCATGCAGGGACTTGCCCGCATCCTCTTCCAGGTGCGCGCGCAGGATGCGCACGGTTTTCTCGCCCTCGGCGCCTGTGATCTTGAGGGTTCCGTTCTGAACCACCGGAAGCTCGTATTGACTGATCTGGTAGCCCTTGGGGAGATCCGGGTAGAAATAATTCTTGCGCGCAAACACCGAGCGGCGGCTGATCGTGGCGCCGATCGCGAGACCGAGGCGTACCGCGAACTCGACGGCCTTCGCGTTGAGCACCGGCAAAACACCCGGCAGCGCAATGTCGACCGCGGAAGCCTGCGTGTTCGGCGCAGCGCCAAAGGCCGTCGACGCGCCCGAGAAAATCTTGCTGCGCGTGAGCAGCTGCACGTGCGTCTCGAGGCCGACCACGATTTCCCAGGCCATCTCAGCGCCTCACAGGGGCGTGCCGGCCGGCACGCGCTGGTGCCAGTCGGTCGCCTTCTGGTACTGGTGCGCGGCATTCAGCATGCGCGCTTCCGAGAAGTAGTTGCCGATCACCTGCAGGCCGACCGGCAATCCCTTTGCGTCGAAGCCGCACGGAATCGACATCCCCGGCAGACCCGCGAGCGACGCTGGGACGGTGAAGATGTCGTTGAGGTACATCTGTACCGGGTCGGAACTCATCGCCCCGATCTCGAACGCGGTCGACGGCGCGGCCGGCCCCATGATCAGGTCGCAGCGCGCGAACGCGTCGGCGAAATCCTGCGCAATCAGGCGACGGATCTTCTGTGCCTGCAGGTAATAGGCATCGTAGTAGCCGTGGGAAAGCACGAAGGTTCCGACCAGGATGCGGCGCTTTACTTCAGCGCCGAAGCCTTCGGCGCGCGTTTTGCAGTACATCTCGAACAGGTCGGCGTATTCGGCGGCGCGGTGGCCATAGCGCACGCCGTCGAAACGCGACAGGTTCGATGAGGCTTCCGCCGGCGCGAGCACGTAATACGCCGGCACCGCGAGGCGGGTGTTCGGCAGCTTGATCTCGAGCGTCTTGGCGCCCTGGCTCGCGTACCAGCGGATTGCGTCGCGTACCCGGCTGGCCACGTCCGCATCGACGCCCTCGCCGAAATATTCGCTAGGCAGGCCAATGCGCAGCCCGGCGAGCGGCAGGTCGAGATCGCGTGCGTAATCTTCCGCGGGGCGCTCGAGGCTGGTCGAATCGCGCGCATCGAACCCGGCCATCACGTCGAGGAGCGCGGCCAGATCGGCCGCGGTTTTTCCCATCGGACCGCCCTGGTCGAGCGACGAGGCAAAAGCGATCATCCCGTAGCGCGACACGACGCCATAGGTCGGCTTGAGTCCGCAGATCCCCGAGAAGGCTGCGGGCTGGCGGATCGAGCCCCCGGTATCGGTGCCCGTGGCCGCGGGGGCCATGCGCGCGGCCACGGCTGCAGCCGACCCGCCGGAGGACCCTCCGGGCACCGCGGTCTTGCGCCATGCATTTTTTACAGGGCCGAAATACGAGGTCTCGCTGGACGAGCCCATCGCGAATTCGTCCATGTTGGTCTTGCCGAGCAGCACCGCGCCCGCCGCGCCGAATTTCTCCACGACATGCGCGTCGTAGGGCGCAACGAAGTTGGCGAGCATCTTCGAGCCGCACGTGGTGAGCAGGCCGCGCGTGCAGAAAATGTCCTTTTGCGCGACCGGAATGCCCAGAAGCGCGCCCGTTTCGCCCGCCGAACGGCGCGCGTCGGCCGCGCGGGCGCCCTCCAGCGCGCGGCCGGCGTCGACGGTAATGAACGCGTTGAGCTCGGGATTGAGCCCCGCGATCCGCGCGAGGAACAGCTGCGTGAGCTCGACGCTCGAGACCTTCCGCGCGGCCAGCGCGGCGGACAGTTCGATAAGCGAGGCGTTGAGCATAAGGGTCGGACCGACAACGCTATTCGACGACTCTGGGCACGAGGTACAGGCCGTCCTCCACCGCGGGTGCCTGCGCCTGGAACTCGGCGCGCCGGTCGGGGTCCGTTGCCACGTCTTCGCGTAAACGCTGTGCGCTGGCCAACTGCACGTCGAGCGCATGTGCCATAGGCTCGACGCCCGTTGTATCCACTGCCTGCAGCTGTTCGACGAGGGCCAGGACGTTGTTCAGCTGGCCGACCGATTGCACGGCCTCGGCATCGCTCACGGCGATGCGCGCAAGCCGCGCGATGCGGCGAATCTGCATGAGGTCCAGGGACATGTGGCGCTGCGGAAAGTGGGCTCGAAGGCGGCCGGGAACGGCTTTCTCCGGGGCACCGTTAGGGTATCATATGATCTTTCAAGACACAGCCTTAGCCCTCGAAGTTAAGGCTTCACACAGAAGGCTCTTCGACGCTCATGTTCGGCTTTTTGCGCAGTTACTTTTCCAACGATCTCGCGATCGATCTGGGCACCGCCAACACGCTGATCTACGTGCGCGGCAAAGGCATCGTGCTCGACGAGCCCTCGGTCGTGGCGATCCGCCAGGAAGGCGGACCGAACGCGAAGAAAACCATCCAGGCGGTGGGCAGGGAAGCCAAGATGATGCTGGGCAAGACGCCCGGCAACATCACCGCGATCCGGCCGATGAAGGACGGCGTGATCGCCGACTTCACCGTCACCGAGCAAATGCTCAAGCAGTTCATCAAGAAAGTGCACGACTCGCGCCTGTTCTCGCCCAGCCCGCGCATCATCATCTGCGTGCCGTGCGGATCGACGCAGGTCGAGCGCCGCGCGATCCGTGAATCGGCGATCGGCGCGGGCGCGGGCCAGGTGTACCTGATCGAAGAGCCGATGGCCGCGGCGATCGGTGCGGACCTGCCGGTGGCCGAGGCGACCGGGTCGATGGTCGTCGACATCGGCGGCGGCACCACCGAGGTCGGCGTCATTTCGCTCGGCGGCATGGTGTATTCGGGGAGCGTGCGCGTTGGCGGCGACAAGTTCGACGAAGCGATCATCAACTATATCCGCCGCAACTACGGCATGCTCATCGGCGAGACCACGGCCGAAATGATCAAGAAGACCATCGGCTCGGCCTTCCCGGGCAGCGAAGTGCGCGAGATGGAAGTCAAAGGCCGCAACCTCGCGGAGGGCATTCCGCGCAGCTTCACGATCAGCTCCAACGAAATCCTCGAGGCGCTCACCGAGCCGCTCAACCAGATCGTGTCGGCGGTCAAGTCGGCGCTCGAGCAGACGCCGCCCGAACTGGGCGCGGACATTGCCGAAAAAGGCATGGTCCTCACGGGTGGCGGCGCGCTGCTGCGAGATCTGGACCGGCTGCTCATGGAAGAGACGGGGCTGCCGGTCATCGTCGCAGAAGATCCGCTGACCTGCGTCGTGCGCGGCTCGGGCAAGGCGCTCGAGAAGATGGAGCACTTCGGCCCGATCTTCACGAACGACTGAGTGATGGGGGGATGGAGCACGCGCCCCCTCCGTTCTTCAGGCGCGGTCCGGCGCCGCTCGTGCGCCTCGTATTCTTCGCCTCCCTGTCGGTTGCGCTGCTGGTGCTCGACGCGCGCTTCAAATACGCCGAGACGCTGCGCAGCCTGATCGCGTACGCGGCGTATCCGCTGCAGCAGGTCGCCACGGCACCGTCGGATTTTGCGGCGCGCCTGTCCGAGTTCTTCGCCACCCATGCCGCCCTCCAGCGTGAAAACGCGGAGCTGCGCGCGAAACTCATCGGGAGCTCGCAGGCTGCGCTGCGCTATGAAGCCACCGCCGCGGAGCTCGATCAGCTGCGGCGCATCAACGGCGCGCGCGAGCGCCTGGAGTACAAATCCACGCCCATCGAAGTCATGTACTCCGGCCGGGATCCTTTTTCGCGCAAGTTGCTGGTGGACAAAGGCTCGGCAGACGGGATCGTTGCCGGTCAGGCCGTCATCGACGACGCAGGCGTGGTGGGGCAGGTGACGCGCGTGCACCCTAAAGTCTCCGAGGTCACGCTGCTGACCGACAAGGATCAGGCGATCCCCGTGCAGGTGCAGAGGAATGGGTTGCGCGCGGTGGCGTTCGGCTCGGGCTCGCCAGGGTCGCTGGAGCTGCGCTTCATGGCCGCCAACGCCGAGATCCAGAACGGCGACAAACTGGTCACCTCCGGCATCGACGGCACCTATCCGCCGGGGCTGCCGGTCGCAACGGTGGTGCGCATCGAGCGCGACGCCGTCGCCGCTTTCGCGCGCATCCTGTGCCAGCCCGCCGGGGGGGACGAAAAGAACCGTTACCTGCTGGCGTTGTCAACCCAAAGCAAGCTGCCGCCCTACCCCGTGGAAGAGGCCCAGCCCGAATCCAAGGCCAAGCTCCCGAGCAAGGGCAAGCGCAGGAAAGAAACCCCGAATGGTTGAATATGAACGCGTGCCCGCACATCGCCGCTGAGGAAACCGGGAATGTTCGCTGAGCGTCCCCAGTACATCCTGCTGCCCGTGCGAATAGGGACGATCGTGTTCTCGTTTCTCTTCGCGCTGCTGCTCGCCTTCCTCCCCTGGAGGGACATGACCGTGGTGCCCGATTTCGTGGCACTTACCCTGGCATTCTGGTGCGTGCGCCAGCCGCGTGTGGTCGGTCTGGGCGTCGGATGGCTCATGGGGCTGCTGATGGACACCGGCAACGGCGTGCTCCTCGGCCAGCATGCGCTCGCCTACTCGATGCTCGCGTTTGCGGCGATCAGCCTGTCGCGCAGAATCCTCTGGTTCCCGTGGCTGCTGCAGGCGATGCATGTGGCGATCCTGCTGGTCGGGGCCAAGGCCGTGGAAGTGCTGGTGAGGCTTGCGGCCGGGGGGCAATTTCCCGGCTGGAGCCTGCTGGCGGGGCCGTTGATCGGCGCGCTGCTGTGGCCGCTGGTGAGTTTCCTGCTGCTGGCGCCCCAGCGCCGTGCAGTCGAAATCGACGAGACGCGGCCCATTTAGATGCGATTGACCGAGCTCAAGAACCACGAGCGCGAGCTGTATTACTTCCAGCTCAGGATCGGCGTGGCCGGCATGGCGGTGCTGATCGCGTTCGGCGCTCTCCTCGCCCGCTTCATCTACCTGCAGGTGATCCAGCGCGACTACTACCACACCAAGGCCGAGGACAATCGCATCTCGATTGTCCCGATCCCGCCCAATCGCGGCCTCATCATGGACCGCAACGGGGTGGTGCTTGCGCGCAACTACTCGGCCTATACCCTGGAAATCATGCCGGCGAAGGTCACCGACCTCGAGGGAACGATCACGAGGCTCGCCGAAGTCGTCGAGATCCAGCCCAGGGACCGCAGCCGCTACAAGAAGCTTCTGGCTGAAACGCGCAACGCCGACAGCCTGCCCATCCGCACGCGGTTGACCGACGAGGAGGTCGCGAAATTCGCCGCCAACCGCTTCCGTTTCCCGGGTGTCGAAATCAAGGCGCGCCTGTTCCGCCAGTATCCCTTCGAGGCCCTCGCCTCGCACGTCATCGGCTACATCGGGCGCATCAACGACAAGGACCAGGAGCGCCTGGAGGAGCAGGGCGTCGACGCGAACTATCGCGGCACGGACTACCTCGGCAAATCCGGGCTGGAGGGCAGCTACCAGAACGAGCTGCACGGCACGACCGGCATCGAGCAGGTGGAGATCGACGCAAACGGGCGCGGCATCCGCACGCTGTCGCGCACTCCGGCGCAGGCCGGGAACGACATCACGCTCGCTCTGGACATCAAGCTGCAACAAATCGCCGAGACCGCCTTCGGCGATCGCCGCGGGGCCCTGGTTGCGATCGAGCCCGGCACCGGCGGGGTGCTGGCATTCGTTTCCAAGCCCGGATTCGATCCCAACCTGTTCGTCGAGGGCATCGATCCGCAAAGCTGGGCCGAACTCAACAATTCCCCCGACCGCCCGCTCAACAACCGCGCGATCAACGGCACCTATCCTCCGGGCTCGACTTTCAAGCCCTATCTGGCCCTCGCGGCGCTCGAGATGGGCAAGCGCAAGTCCACGCAGACCATTTTCGACCCGGGATTCTTCGACTTCGGCGGGCGGCGCTTCCGCGACGACAAGGTGGGGGGACACGGCACGGTGGACATGTACCGGTCGATCGTCGAATCGTGCGACACGTACTACTACATCCTCTCCAACGACATGGGCATCGACGCGATCGCACGGGGCCTTGCTCCTTTCGGTTTCGGCAGCCGAACCGGCATCGACCTCGACGGCGAATCGGTCGGCATCCTGCCGTCGCCCGAATGGAAGAGGAAGCGCTTTCGCAAGCCCGAACAGCAAAAATGGTACGCGGGGGAAACGATTTCGATCGGCATCGGCCAGGGCTACAACTCCTACACGCCGATCCAGCTCGCCCAGGCGATGGCGGCGATCGCCAACAACGGCACGCTGTACAAGCCGCACCTCGTGAACTACGTGGACAACCAGCGCACGAATACGCGCCGCACCATCGAGCCCGAGTTGATCCATCGCATTGCGTTCAAGGAAGACAATATCCAGTTCATCAAGCGCGCAATGGCCGGCGTGAACACGGGCGGCACCGGCGCGCGGGCCTTCGCCGGCGCGCAATACACCAGTGGCGGCAAGACCGGCACCGCGCAGGTCATAGCGATCAAGGCGAACGAGAAGTACATCGAGAAAAACGTCCAGGAGCGCCATCGGGACCATTCCCTGTTCATTGCGTTCGCACCGCTCGAGAATCCAAAAATCGCGCTCGCCGTGATCGTGGAGAACGGCGGATTCGGTGCGGTGGCCGCGGCGCCGATCGCCCGCGCAGTGCTGGACTACTACCTGCTGGGCAAGGCGCCACCGGAGGCAAAGCCGGTTCCTGAGGCGGAAGCCAAGCCAGGCGAGAGCGACTGATGGCCCTCGACGCCCCGCATCTGTCGGCGCGCCGGCTCGCGGGCCGCTTTATCGGCAGCATCGACGGGCCCCTCTTCGCGTTCGCATTGATCCTGGTGGGGATCGGCCTGGTCACGCTCTACAGCGCAAGCTACGAATACCCGGCGCGCGTCACGGCCCAGGTGGCAAACCTGGCGGTGGCCTTCGTGGCCATGTGGCTCCTCGCCCAGGTGTCGCCCCAGACGCTGATGCGCTTTGCGGTGCCGATTTATTTCATCGGCGTCCTGCTGTTGGTTGCGGTCGCGTTGTTCGGCGACGTGGCCAACGGCGCGCGGCGCTGGCTGCATGTCGGCGTCACCCGCTTCCAGCCCTCCGAGATGATGAAGATCGCCATGCCGCTCATGCTTGCATGGTATTTCCATCGTCACGAGGCGACGCTGCGCGCGCTGGATTTCATCGTCGCAGGCATCCTGCTGGCGTTGCCCGTGGCGCTGATTGCCAGGCAGCCGGACCTGGGCACCGCGGTGCTTGTGCTGGCCGCGGGGTGCTACGTGATTTTTTTCGCAGGGCTGTCGTGGAAGGTGATCGCGGGGATCGTAGTACTGGGGCTGGCGGCGCTGTTTCCGATGTGGGGAATGCTGCACGACTATCAGAGGCGGCGCATTCTCACCCTGCTCGATCCCACCACCGATCCGCTGGGCGCCGGCTACCACATCATCCAGTCGACGATTGCGGTCGGCTCGGGCGGGTTGCTCGGCAAAGGCTGGCTGCAAGGCACGCAGACCCACCTCGAATTCATTCCCGAGCGCCACACCGATTTTATTTTTGCGGTGTTTTCCGAGGAATTCGGCCTTGCGGGCAATTGCGTTCTGCTGGTGCTCTATCTCCTGCTCATCGCGCGCGGCCTGATGATTGCGGCCAATGCGCCGACTTTTTTCAGCCGCCTGCTCGCGGGCGCGGTCACGCTCATTTTCTTTACCTATGCCTTCGTCAACATGGGCATGGTGTCCGGCATCCTGCCGGTTGTGGGCGTGCCACTTCCGTTCGTGTCCTACGGAGGCACCGCGCTGGCAACGCTCTTCGTGGGCATCGGCATCCTCATGAGCATCCACAGGCACCGCAAGCTCGTCCAGACGTAGGCGATGCCGTTGCGCAGCATGAAATCGTATTGCACTGCGGAAACTCACTGAAAATTTCTTTCACGGGTTGAAATATAGGGCCCGTCAGTTAACTTAACTATGTGAAATTTTTAGGATCCTTTTTTGTGCGTTCGGATGTTGCGGCGCGAGAGAAAGGGCGCCTATGCTGCGGCACTTCTACCAACGCAAGGACCGCAACATGAACACTCGTGATCAGGAAATCGCAGCGCTCAAGCAGGATTGGGCGCAGAACCCGCGCTGGAACGGCATCAAGCGCGGCTACACGGCCGAAGACGTGGTG
>JANMXB010000072.1:0-2644 GCA_031380765.1 Pseudomonadota bacterium
AAGAACGTGATCCGCCGCAGCGGCGAGAACATCTCGGCGCTCGAGGTGGAAACGGTGCTGCTGCGCCACCCGGCCATCGCGCACGTGGGGATCACTTCGGTGGCCGACGAGCTGCGCGGCGAAGAGGTGATCGCGTGCGTGGTCGCCGCGCCCGGGGCCAAACCGGACGCACAGACGGCGCAGGCGATCGTCGACTGGTCTCTCGCACAGATGGCGTACTACAAGGCGCCTGGCTGGGTCGCCTTCGTAGACGCGCTCCCGGTCACCGCCACGCAAAAAGTGCGGCGCGGCGAGCTGCGCGATGCCGCCGCCCGATGCATCCGCACGGCGACTTGTTTCGATCTGCGCGCGAGCAAGCGGCGCCAATCCTGACACTGCCCGATACGGTAAGATTGCAGCTATGAACGCCCCTCTGCGAATTTCCCCCTCCGTCTGCCCCCACGACTGCACCAGCACGTGCGCGCTCGAAGTGGAAATCAAGGATTCGCACACCATCGGCCG
This sequence comes from Pseudomonadota bacterium, assembly GCA_031380765.1. Classification (GTDB taxonomy): domain Bacteria; phylum Pseudomonadota; class Gammaproteobacteria; order Burkholderiales; family SG8-39; genus SZAS-79. Next base: position 502 of record JANMXB010000072.1, read on the forward strand.
CGTGCGCGGCTCGATGCGCAACACCTACACCAACGGCGTGATCTGCGAGAAGGTCGCCCGTTACGCCGAGCGCGTGCACCATCCGGACCGCCTGCGGCATCCGATGAAGCGCACCGGCCCCAAAGGCTCGAAATCGGGATTGAACAACTTCACGCGCATCTCTTGGGAAGAAGCGCTCGACACGGTCGCGGAGCAGTTCCAGAAAAAGGCTGCGCTGCACGGCAACGAGACGGTGTGGCCTTACTTCTACGCCGGTACGATGGGCCTTGTGCAGCGCGACGGCATCAACCGGCTGCGCCACGAAATGAAGTACTCGCGCTGGTTCTCCACCATCTGCGTGACCCTGTCGGACACGGGCTGGGTGGCGGGCACGGGGTTCAAGCGCGGCGTGGACATGCGCGAAGTCGACGCCAATTCGGACCTCGTGGTGATCTGGGGCGGCAACCCGGTCAACACGCAGGTCAACGTAATGACCCACGCCATGGCGGCGAAGAAGCGCGGCGCGAAGCTAGTCGTGGTCGATCCCTACCGCACCGGCACCGCGGCGCAGGCCGACATCCATCTCGCGCCGAAGCCGGGCACCGATGGCGCTCTCGCCTGCGCGGTGATGCACGTGCTGTTCAAGGAAGGCATGGCGAACTGGGAGTACCTGCGCAAATACACCGACGCCCCGGACGAGCTGGCCGCGCACGTGGCCACGCGCACGCCGCAATGGGCGGCGCGAATCACCGGGCTCAACGTCGAGGAAATCGTTGCGTTCGCGCGGCTTTATGGCCGCACTAAGAAAGCCTACATCCGCTGCCACCACGGCTTTTCGCGCTCGAGAAACGGCGCGGCGAACATGCATGCGGTCACGTGCCTGCCGGCCGTCACCGGCGCCTGGCAGCACCTGGGCGGCGGCGCGCTCTACGGGCAGACGGCGATCTACCCGCTTAAGAAGAACCTCATCGACGGCGCCGAAATGATCGACAAGTCGGTGCGCGAGCTCGACCAGTCGCGCCTCGGCCCGATCCTCACGGGCAATGCCGAGGCGCTGAAGAACGGGCCGCCGGTGACCGCGATCATCGTGCAGAACACCAACCCGGCGATGGTCTGCCCGGAGCTCAACCTCGTGCACAAGGGCCTCGCGAGGGAGGACCTCTTCACCTGCGTGCACGAGCAGTTCCTCACCGAGACGGCGGCGTTCGCCGACATCGTGCTGCCGGCGACGACTTTCCTCGAGCACGACGACATGTACACCGCGAGCGGCCACACCTACTTCCAGGTGACGAAGAAGGTCATCGAGCCTTATGCCGAGTGCCGCGAGAACCACTACGTGATTTCGCAGCTGGCGAAAAGGCTGGGCGCCAGGCACCGCGGGTTCGACATGACCGTGTGGGAAATCATGGACGAGACATTGCGCACCTCCGGCATGTGGGCCGCGCAGAAGAACCTCGACAACGGCGGGCAGGACCACGCGCTGCCTTTCGAGGACGCGCATTTCCTCAACGGGTTTGCGACGCCGGACAGGAAGTTCCATTTCAAGCCGGACTGGAAAAAATTCGGCGGCCGCTGGCAGGAGATGCCGGTGCTGCCCGACCACCTGGACGTGATCGACAACGCGACCGCGGACAAGCCGTTCCGGCTCATTGCGGCGCCGGCGCGCACCTTCCTCAACTCGACTTTCACCGAGACGCCGGGATCGCTCATCCGCGAGAAGCGCCCAACAGTGCTGGTGCACCCGGAAGATTGCGCGGCGCTCGGCGTGAAAGAGGGGAGCCGCGTCACGCTGGGCAATGAGCGCGGCGAAGTCATCGTGCACGTAAAGCCGCAGGCCGGGCAGCAACGCAGCGTGGTGGTGGTCGAAGGCATCTGGCCGAACAAGCATTTCGACGGCGGCATCGGCATCAATGCCATCACCAGCAGCCAGCCCGGCTGGCCCAACGGCGGCGCGGTCTTCCACGACACGGCGGTGTGGATCCGGGCGGCCTGAGCGGTCCGGCCGGATGTACTGTGATAAACTAGTCTCTATTCTGACTAGTTCTGGAGCTCCAAATGCAAAGCTGTCCCGTACAGGACGCCAAGGCGCGGTTCAGCGAGCTGCTTGAAACCAGCCTCGCCAAGGGACCTCAACTGGTAACCAAACACGGCAAGGCTGCGGCTG
>JANMXB010000103.1:0-4200 GCA_031380765.1 Pseudomonadota bacterium
CGAAACACAGCGGCTGCCGAGTGCCCAGACCACGCGTCGGCCAGGTCAAAAGGGACATCTCATTGGGTGCCTCGCGCCTGCGATCATAGGGGCGCTCTTAACCACACCCGCCTGCGCCGATGCGACGCGGGACGCATTGACCGGTATCGCAAAATGCGCCGACATTCTGGAGTCGTCCGCGCGCTTGAAATGCTTCGATGCCGCCGTGCCCGCCGCTCGCAGCGCGCTCGCCATGCCCGTCCAGGCGGAAAAGGAGGGTGGGCTTTTGGAGTGGTTCGGGTTCTCGCGGCCGAAGAAACCCGTCACCAAGCCCGAGGATTTCGGCAGGCCGCCGCAATCCGGCCCAGACGAAATGACCCAGATGTCGGCCTCTGTGCTCGAATTCGCGAAGACCGCGCGCGGCCGGGCCGTATTTGTCCTCGACAATGGCCAGGTGTGGAGGCAGCTTGAGGGCGATGACACCGTAATATTCGAGCCGTCTCCCGGCAAAACGATGAAAGTCACGATCGCACTGGGTCTGCTCGGCAATTACAATCTCGCCATCGAGGGGCGCAACGCTGTTGTAAGGGTTTCGCGGCTGAAGTAACCGGCAAGCCCGTGAGCCCCGCCGCCTGACAGCGCCTATCTGCCGGCCGCCGGATCCGTTGAGCGTCCCTGGCGGCTGCGGTCGGTTTCGAATTCGGCAACGCAATTTGCCGCCCAACGCCCGAACAGCGCGTCGAACCAAAAGCGGTTCGACACATTGGTTGCGAGCGCGAGGCGGCTCGTCTGCTCTGCCTTGCCGCGATGGAGGATGCGGCCGAGGAGTCTACCGCTGGCTGCGTCGCGTACCTCGAGAAGTAGTGTCGCCTGCCCCGCGTCCCGCGTGAAGGTCTTCGTTCCCCACGGCGAGAGCCGATCCGGAGCGTTTACATACAGGTCCACGACCTTCGCAGACAGCCGCAGCACGCCCGCTTCGGGCGCCGCAACAATTCGGTAACCCCGTACATGGAACGCCTCAGCGAGGATGTCGCGGAAACTGTCCGCTGTCTCGTCGGCGATGCGCCGGGCGTCATCCTCGCCCAACCTGCGAGCCGGATGGCGCGATTGATAGTTCATGCTCTTCAGCCAGTCGTCGCGCACCTGAACCTGAACCGGATCCAGCAGGATACTGCGGTAGCGGCCCAAATCCGCTTCCGGACGCAGATGCACTTCATCGAGCCGTCGGGATTCCACCTGGACCAGGTCGTCGTACACCGGCACGCTTGCCGCCGAAGCCGCAAAAACGCCCCCGCACGCTGCCACGATGGACAGAACGCAATGAGCCTGAAAATTCATGCCCGCCACCTCGTCTGCCAAATCTACGAACCTACATCCTACTCCCGGCTGGGTCCGTGCGCCGGTTCCCGGGATCGCAACACATCGCGATCGAGGATCGCCCGGCTTTGGGACGCACCCGGCAGTTGGATATTTCCGGGACAGCGTAAAATCCATTGGTCGATCCTTTACTCAGGCTGAGGACGCATGACCGACGGCGTAGATACCGACTCCCAGATTCGCAGCCTCATCGCAGCAGTCGACCGGGCTGATCAAGCGGGCAACGCGCGCGAAGCCGAGCGCGTGCTCCTGCAGGCACGGGCCGCCGCGCCGGATCACCCTGGAGTGCTCAACGCGGCCGGCATGCGCGCATTGCTAGGCGGTGACACAGCCTCGGCGCGCCCGCTGCTCGAGCGGGCCGCGGCGGCCGATCCGACGAGCCCCTCGCTGTGGCTGAACCTGGCGCTCGTCCATCGCGAACTGGACGACGAGACTGTGGAGCGCGCCATGATCGAAAAGGCTTTGACCATCGATCCGCGCTTCTTTCCCGCACTGTTGCACAAGGCTCGGTTGCTCGAGCGACAGGGAAAGCTCAATCAGGCCGCCTACATGTACCACGCGTTTCTCTGCTGCGCGCCCGTTGACGCCCAGCATCCGCCCGCGATGCAGGCTGCCATCGCGCATGCCAACGCGGTCTTGAAGGCAAACGACGCCGCCCTCGAATCATTCCTGCGACCCCGGCTGGATGAGGCGCGTGTGCGCAATGCCGGCGCGCGCCTAGACCGCTTTGAGGCGTGCTTCAACGCGCTCGTGGGCAAGCGCCACGTTTTCGTGCCGCAACCGAGTTTCATGCTTTTCCCGCAGCTTCCGGCGATCGAGTTTCTCGACCGCGAGCACTTTCCATGGCTCGATGCCTTCGACGCTGCCAGCGATGAAATCCGCGCCGAGGCGGTATCCGCACTTGCTGGAGCGGCGGACGACTTCGGGCCGTATATTTCCAAGCCCTCCGGCGCGCCGATCGATCAGTGGCAGGAACTCAACAATTCGAAGCGCTGGAGTTCCTTCTTCCTGCTCAAGAATGGGGCGCGCATCGAGCAACACCTGGCGCTGTGCCCCAAAACTGCCGCCCTGCTTGGAGCATCGCCGCTCTGCGATACGCCGGGCCATGCACCGACGGCATTTTTTTCGGTACTCGCACCCAAGACGCGTATCCCTGCCCATTGCGGGGTGACCAACACCCGATTCATCGTGCACCTGCCGCTGATTATCCCGCATTCCTGCGGCTTTCGGGTCGGCGCGGAAACGCGTCAATGGAAGGACAGGCGCGCGTGGGTTTTCGATGACACGTTCGAGCACGAGGCCTGGAACGAAAGCGATGAGCCCCGGGTAATCCTGATTTTCGACGTCTGGAATTGCTTCCTCACGCCCGCGGAGCGAGACCTGATCGGCGTCGTCACGGCGGGTGTGCACGAATACAACGAGGGAGAGTCGCCATTTCGGCAGGGCGGCTAGCCTGAGAACCCGCATGCCTCATCCCCACAAGAAAACGGCGGGCCGAAGCCCGCCGTGATTGCCAGGAACGATCCCGTCCGTCGATCAGAACTTGGCTGTGAGGTTCATGAATATCAGCCGGCCCAGCGTGTCGTAGAGCTGCGGGAACGTGTTCCCGTTCCCGAAGATCGCCGGGCCCGCAATGACACTGGAAACGATGGGCGGATCCTTGTCGGTCAGGTTGTTGATTCCGGCGCGCACTGTGAAAGTCTTGTCGATGCTCCACAGTGCGGCGAGGTCGAAGTAGTCCCGCCTGCCCATCTTGCGGTCGGTATTGTCCGTAGCGCCCGCCAACAATGGATTGCCGCTTGTCGTTTCGGCGCTGACCGCATCGATATGACGCCACGTCAGAGCAAGATCGACGTTCCAGGGGGTGGCCCACGTCGCGCGCGCCTTATGCCGCCATTTTGGCAGCGGCGCCTGCACCTGGCCGCCGCAACTGGGACCGTAGAACCCGGCGCAGTCGAATTTGCCCAGGCCTTTGATCGCCTCAAGCTCCCACTTGTTGAGCATAGTTCCGGTGAAATTGAAATTGAGCCTTCCGTAGCTGCCCAGAGGCCGGAGGTAATTGGCCGCGATGTCAACACCGGTTGTCTTGTACCCCCCGAGGTTCTGGTTGATGGTCACGATCCGGCCGTTGGGCTGTACCCACAAACTGCCCACAGAATCACGCTGCACCTGATTGCAGAAGGCCCCGCCAAACACACACTGGTCAAGGATCGTCTGCTGCGGCGCAGTCCCGATGGCATTGTCGACTTTGATGGCCCACCAGTCGATCGATCCGGTCAAATTCTTGGTCGGCGTCAGCACTAGGCCCGCAGTGTAGGTATTGGCCGTTTCGGGTCGCAGGTCCGGGTTGCCACCCTGCAGAAAGTTGTACTGGCCGGCCGGGCTGTCAAGTGCCGCAGAGCCATACTGGGCCGCTGTCACCCCGGATCTTGCGCACTGGGCAGCCGTTGCAGCCGAGCCTGACGCCACCGCGGCGGCCCCGCAGGGATCCGTGATACCGGTGAGGTTGAGTCCTTGGGGTTGGAACAACTCAGTAATGTTCGCCGCGCGCGCCGCGCGCTGATAACTGCCGCGCAGGCGATAGTTCTGCACCGGCGCCCATTCCGCCCCGACCCCGTATGTATTGGTCTTGATCCCGGTGTCGAACGAGGAATGCCGATAGCTTCCATTCATGCTCAGCAGGTGAGCAAATTTGCGCCCCTGGATCAGCGGGATCCGCACCTCGCCGAAAATGTCATCCGCCTTGATTTTGCCCGATTGCCCCAGGACAGGTCCTCCCTGGCCGCTCAGATCGAACGATGACAGCGACAGGTCGGTTTCCAGTTTGAGCGCCTCCTTGCGGCG
>JANMXB010000124.1:0-16512 GCA_031380765.1 Pseudomonadota bacterium
GCGCATCCGGCGCACCCCTACACGAAAAAGCTGCTTGCCTCCATGCCGCAGGGCTGGCAACACCGAGCTGCCTGATGAAGCGCGCCGGGTGCGGGTATCGCACAGCCCGGATGATTCTTGCGATGTGCTTGGCGCTGGCCGGTGCCGATGCCCGGGCCGCACCCGCATACGGCCAATTCGGCGACGTCAAGTATCCGGCGGGTTTCGCCAACTTCGAGTGGGTCAATCCGAACGCGCCCAAGGGCGGCAGCATCGACCTGGTTCCCCCTCTGCGGATCTCGAACTTCGACAAGTACAACCCTTTCATCCTGAAAGGCACGGCGCCTCCCGGGTTGAGCTCGCTGGTGTTCGAATCGCTGCTCACCGGGACCATGGATGAGCCGACAACAGCGTACGGCCTGCTCGCGGAGGACGTCCAGGTCGCGCCGGACGACCTTTCGGTTACCTTTCGCCTGAATCCGGCCGCGCGCTTCCACAACGGCAAGCCGGTCATGGCCGAGGATGTGAAGCACAGCTTCGAAATGCTCATGAGCAAGCTCGCCGCCCCGCAATACCGGGTGGTGTTCGGCGACGTGAAGCAGGCGGTAGTGACAGCGCCGCTTGCGGTCCGATTCGAGTTCAGCCGCGCCAATGCGGAGTTGCCGCTGATGGTCGGCGGTCTGCCGGTGTTCAGCCGCGAATGGGGTGGGGGCAAGCCGTTCGACCAGATCATCCTCGACTTCCCGATCGCGAGCGGGCCGTACCGCATCGGGCGCATGAATTTCGGCCGCGACATCACCTATGACCGCGATCCCAACTATTGGGCGCGCGACCTCAACGTGCGCCGCGGCATGTACAACTTCGATCGCATCACCTACAAGATCTACCAGGACAACACCGCGCAGACGGAAGCCTTCAAGGCGGGCGAATTCGACTACCTGCGCAGTTTTTCGGCGCGCGAATGGGCGCGCACCTACACCGGGAAGAAGTTCGATTCGGGCGAACTCATCAAGAAGGAGCTCGCCGCCAAGAACGCGGGAGATTTCCAGGGTTACCTCATCAACACCCGGCGCGAGAAATTCAAGGACCCGCGCGTGCGCGAGGCGCTCGGACTGGCGTTCGACTTCGACTGGATGAACCGCAAGCTCTTCTATGGCGCATATATCAGGGTGCGCGGGTTTTTCAACGGCAGCGATTTCGAGGCCAAGGGGCTGCCGGCACCGGACGAGCTTGCCGTCCTGGAACCCTTGCGCGCGAAAGTGCCGGCAAAGGTATTCACTGATGAAGTGCCGCAGCCTCCTTCGACAAACCCGCCGGGCAGCCTGCGCGCCAACCTGCGCAAGGCCAAGGACCTGCTGGCCTCGGCTGGATGGACGTACCGCGACGGCGCGCTGCGCAACGCCCGCGGCGAACCGCTGACGATCGAATTCCTCGACAACTCCGCGCGCAGCGGTCCGGTCAACACGCCGTTCATACAGGCGCTTGGTAAGTTGGGAATCGCCGCCGAGGTCCGGATCGTCGATTTTGCGCTGCTGCAAAAGCGCATGGATGTGTTCGATTTCGACTTCTTCGTCGTGCGCGTGCCCGGCAGCGAGGCCCCGGGCAACGAGCTCCTCGACCGGTTCGGCTCGAAGTCGGCGGACACCGAAGGCTCCAGCAATCTCATCGGCATCAAGGATCCAGCAGTGGACGTCCTGCTTGGCCAGGTCGTGTCGGCACGCACGCGCCCCGAACTCGTGGCGCGCTTGCGCGCGCTCGACCGGATCCTGCGGCATGGGCACTATGCGATTCCGCAGTACTACTCCAACACTTACCGGATAGCCTATCGCTCGGGGAAGTTCGAGCAGCCTGCCGTGATGCCTTTGTATTACCAATCCGAAAGCTGGGTGCTCGAAACCTGGTGGAAGAAGAGGTAGGCCCATGTGGTCCTATGTCCTGAAGCGTTTGCTGCTGATGATCCCGACCCTGCTCGGCATCCTCACGATCACGTTTGTCGTCGTGCAGTTCGTGCCCGGCGGGCCCGTGGAGCAGCTCGTATCGCAATTGCAGGGGCGTGATTCAGGAGGCGAAGGACCGGCCGCGAGCGGCAGCGGCTATCGCGGGCGCCAGGGCGTGGACGCCAAGCGCATTGAGGAAATCAAGAAGCTGTACGGTTTCGACAAGCCGCCACTGGAGCGCTATGTCCAGATGCTTTCCCAGTTCGCGCGCTTCGACCTCGGCAAGAGTTTCTACCACAACAAGGATGTGTCGCGGCTGATCCTCGAGAAGCTCCCGGTTTCGATCAGCCTCGGGCTGTGGACGTTCCTCCTCGTGTACCTCATTTCGGTGCCGCTGGGCATCGCCAAAGCCGTGCGCGCGGGCACCCGGTTCGACACCGTGACCACTTTCATCGTTCTGCTCGGCTATGCCATCCCGAGCTTTGTCATGGGCGTGGTCCTGCTCGTCCTTTTCGGCGGGGGGTCGTTCGTCCAGTGGTTTCCGTTGCGCGGACTCACGTCCATCAACTGGGCGGAGCTCAGCCTGATTGGAAAGGTCGCCGACTACTTCTGGCATATCGCGCTGCCGATTGCGGCGATGGTGCTCGGGGGTTTTGCGGTCATCACCGTCCTGACGAAGAATGCCGTGCTCGAGGAGATCCGCAAGCAATACGTGCTCACCGCACGGGCCAAGGGCGTGGACGAGCGGGGCGTGCTCTGGCGCCACGTCTTCCGCAACGCGATGATTCCGATCATGACCGGGTTTCCAGCCGCGTTCGTGGGCGCCTTTTTCACCGGGTCGCTCCTCATCGAAACCCTGTTTTCGCTTGACGGGCTGGGCCTGCTTTCCTATGAGTCGGTGATCCGGCGCGACTATCCGGTCGTGCTCGGAAGCCTTTTTGTTTTCACCATCATCGGCCTGTTCACCACGCTCTTGCGTGACCTGAGCTACATATGGGTCGATCCGCGGGTGACCTACTTTGACTGAAGCCGTCCAGGCCATCGCCCTGCCCGCGATCGCCGCGTCCGGCCGCAGCCCCGCACGCCGCGCGTGGCGGCGCTTCCGGAGCAACCGGCTGGGCTATTTCAGCCTGTTGATCTTCCTCGTCCTGTTTGGACTGAGCCTGTTCGCCGAGGTCCTGTCCAACGACAAGCCCTTGGTCGTGCGCTACGACGGACACTGGTATTTTCCTTTGGTGCAGACGCTGCCGGAGACCACGTTCGGCGGGGACTTCCCGTCGCCCACCGACTACCTGGACCCGCTGATCCGCGCCAACCTGGCGAAGCCCGGCAATTTCTCGCTCTATCCGCCCAACCCGTATCACTACGGCACGATCAATTATTTTTCCGTCCAGCCCAACCCGGCGCCGCCGGATGCGCAGAACATCATGGGGACCGACGACAGCGGCCGCGACCTGCTGGCCCGGCTCGTCTACGGGTTCCGCATTTCGGTCCTGTTCGCGCTGATCGTCGCCTCGGTCTGCGCTGCTTTCGGCGTGCTGGTCGGCGCAATCCAGGGCTATTTCGCTGGCTGGACCGATATCGTGATGGAGCGCTTCAACGAGATGTGGAGTTCCATGCCCACGCTCTACATGCTCATCATCCTGTCCTCGATGTTCGCGCCGAGCTTTTGGCTGCTGGTGCTGCTGCTGTCGCTGTTCGGATGGCTCGGCATCGCGGCCTACGTGCGCGCAGAATTCCTCAGGAACCGCACCCTCGACTACGTGCGCGCCGCGCGTGCGCTGGGCCAGAGCAACGCGAAAATCATGGTCCGTCACATCCTTCCCAACAGCCTTACGCCGGTCGTCACGCTGGTGCCCTTCGAGATGGCGGGAGCGGTCGGCGCGCTGACGAGCCTCGACTTTCTCGGCCTGGGCATGCCGCCGGGCACGCCAAGCCTGGGCGAGCTCCTTAGCCAGGGCAAGAACAACCTCGATTGCTGGTGGATTTCCCTGTCGACGTTTTTCGTCCTCGTGGTAACGCTGCTGCTGCTTATCCTGGTCGGCGACGCGCTGCGCGATGCGCTCGATCCGCGCAAAGTGCTCGAAGGAGACGAACCTTGAGCCGGCTCGAGGTGCGCGAACTAAGCGTCGCGTTCGGCTCGCGCCGCGTAGTCGAGCGCGTGTCGTTTTCGCTCGCGCAGGGAGAGCGGCTGGCGCTGGTGGGCGAATCGGGCTCGGGAAAAACAGTGACCGCGCTATCCCTGATGCGCCTTCTCGACGCTGCGCGACTCGAAGGCGAGGTGATTTTCGACGGCGAGGATGTGCTGAAGATGCCCGTTGCGCGCCTGCACGCATTGCGCGGCCGCGACATCGCGATGGTGTTCCAGGAGCCCATGACGGCGCTCAACCCCGTGCATACGGTCGGCGACCAGATTGGCGAGTCGCTGCGCCTGCATGAAACGCTGGGCGTCGAGCAGACGCGCGCCGGGGCGATCGCAGCCATGCGCCGCGTGGGCATCGAAGAGCCCGAGCGGCGCGCCCGCAGTTATCCCCACCAGCTCTCTGGCGGCCAGCGCCAGCGGGCAATGATCGCCATGGCCCTGGCCTGCAACCCCAGGCTCCTGATTGCGGACGAACCGACGACCGCGCTCGATGCGACGATCCGCCTGCAGATCCTCGATCTCCTCGACAAGCTGCGCGCGGAGACCGGCATGAGCCTGCTGCTGATCACGCACGACCTCAATCTGGTGCGGCGTTATGCAGACCGTGTGGCCGTCATGGAGGGCGGCCTGATCGTCGAGCAAGGCGCGACGGCCGAAGTGATGCAGGCGCCGAAGCACCCTTACACGAAGAAACTGATCGACAGCCGCCCGCGGCGCGACGTGGCCGCGGCGGGCGAAGGCCGCGTACTCGAGGCGCGCGGCGTGTCAGTGGAATACCCGACGCAGCTCCCGGGCATTCGCGGCTGGTTCTTCAAGGGGCGCTTCGTCGCGGTAAAGCGCGTGGATTTCGATCTCGCCCCCGGGGAAACGCTTGGCGTAATCGGCGAGTCGGGCTCCGGCAAGACGACCCTCGCCTTGGCGCTTCTCAATCTCGTGCGCGCAGCGGGCGATATCCGCGTCGGCGGCGTGGCCTGGCAAGGCGCCGATTTCGAGCGCAGGCGCCAGTTGCGGCGCCGGATCCAGGTCGTCTTCCAGGATCCTCTGTCATCGCTATCGCCGCGCCTAACCGTCGAGGCGATCGTCAGCGAAGGCCTCGAGATCCACGCGCCCGGCCTTGGTGCGGACGGGCGGCGCGAGCGCATCGTCCAGGCCCTGCAGGAAGTCGGATTGACGGAGAACGGCCTGGTCGAGCCGCTCCTCGGGCGCTATCCCCATGAGTTCTCGGGAGGTCAGAGGCAGAGGATTGCCATCGCGCGCGCGCTCGTGGTCCGGCCGAAAGTCGTCGTGCTGGACGAGCCGACCAGCGCGCTCGACGTAACGATCCAGAAGCAGGTTCTGCAGTTGCTGGGTGACCTGCAGCGCAAGCATGGCCTGAGTTACGTGCTCGTCACCCACGACATCGATGTGGTGCGCGCCATGGCCCATCGCGTGATGGTCATGAAGGACAGCGAAGTCATCGAAAGCGGCCCGGTAGACAAAGTGCTGGGCGACCCGGGATCGGACTACACCCGCAAACTCGTGGCCGCGGGCTATGCCTGAACCCGGCGCTCAGCGCGGGTTCTGGAGCTGCGCGAGCAACAGCTGGTTGAGGTCCGCGGGCACCGGAAGCAGGTGCTGCTCCAGCAGCTTCAGCAGCTGCACGCGCTCCTCTGCGGGCAGCGCCGCCGTTTCAAGCCTGAATTGCACCGCCAGGCGCTCCTTCTCGGCGTACGAGAGCTTGCCGAGCTCGATCTGTGCCGCGCGGACCGCGAGGGCCTTGTGGAGGAAGTACTCGATCAGCGTTGCGCGGGTCGGCCCCAGCTTGGGATCGAGCAGCATTTCGTTCAGGCTGGCGAAGATCTCGCTGCGCTGGCTTTGCGACAGGTACGAAAAACTGTCGTCGATGACCTGCCGCAATGTCTCCGGCTCGACCGCCGTGCCTGGATAGGTCGTGGCCGGCACAGGTGCCGCCGGGGCGGCTTCGGTCATCCCTTTGCTGATCGCCGCAAACGCAATCTCGCGCGCCGCGCTCATCAGGAAAAAGACCAGCGGATCGGCATTGGCGGCAGCCGACCAGACAGCGGCGAAGAACAGAAATGCGGTCCGGCGCAGGGCAGGGCACATGTCGGTCGGGGAGGGGCTGTTTTGAAACGGGGGGAAACCGATTCTAGACCTGCAGCCTATTTGCGCAAGGGTCGGGCGACCTTGCGCGGACTCAAGGCGCCTTAGCGACGCGCCTGGGTAACCTTGTGTTTTACTGGAGGTGTGTGCTTCTTTGTAATGATTACATTACGTTTATTCTGCTTTGAAGCTTGCCTTGCTGACGGCGAAGGGGCAGCCGCAGCCGTCTGGACGCGCAACTGCTGCCCTATTGTAAGGCGGCCGATCGGGTTCCACCGGCGAAGGTCGTCCGGGGTCACGCGATGGCGAGTCGCGATGGAGAGGAGGGTTTCGCCTGCCTTTACGGTATGCACCTGGGTGCGCGTGGCGGCAACGGGAATGGGCGGGGTATACATCAACGGCAGCTCCGCGCTAGTGTCGGTCGCTGCCCCGTTGATGGGCACGACCAGCAGCGCCGGCACGCCTCGGGCCTTGGCGGTCACCCCGTTGACCTCCTTGAGGCGCGCGACTGAAACGCCGAACCGCTTGGCGACGGCCTCGAGTTTCTCGCCCGGCTTGGGCTGATAGGCCTGCCAGGTGACGAGCGCCTTGCTGTCGTATTTTTCGAGGTTGGAGTGAAATACCGCGACCTTGTCGGCAGGCAGGACGATGCGCGCGTGCACCGCGGCGGGAATGATCGGGCGATTGAAAGCCGGATTCAGGGCGAGGAACTCGTCCACCGGCATCTCGGCAAGTTTGGCCGCCAGCTTGATATCGATGTCCTTCACGCGCGTGGTGGCGAAGTAGGGCTGGTTGGGGATCGGGTCGAGCACCACCCCGAACGGCGCCGGATTGGCGATGATGTTCTTGAGCGCCTGCAGCTTGGGCACGTAGTAGCGGGTCTCCTCGGGCATGCGCAGGCTCGAGTAGTCGATCGGCAGCCCCGCGGCCTTGTTGCGCTCCATGGCCCTGGCCACTGCGTTCTCGCCCCAGTTGTAGGACGCAAGCGCAAGGTGCCAGTCGCCGTTCATTTCGTAGATGTCCTTGAGATAGTCCAGCGCGGCCGAGGTGGAAGCGACGATGTCGCGGCGGCCGTCATACCACCAGTTCTGGGCGAGCTCGTAGCGCTTGCCGGTGCCGGGAATGAACTGCCACAGCCCCGAAGCGTGGGCGCGGGAGTAGGCCATTGGATTGAACGAGCTCTCCACCATCGGGAGCAGGGCGAGCTCGGTAGGCATGCCGCGTTTCTCGAGCTCCTCGACGATGTGATAGAGGTAGCGGCGGCTGCGCTCGAACATGCGCTTCAGGGCATCCGGGCGCGCCGCATACCACGCAGTGCGATCCTGCACGATCGGGCCTTCGAGGTTGGGCATCGAGAATCCCGCACGGATGCGCTCCCACAGATCGTCCGGCTGCACGGTGCGATCGACCGTGGCAACGCCACGCAAGGCTTCTTTGATCTCGTGCTTTTCGCCGTCGAAGGGCGGCAGGCGGGTGGCATCCAGCGGTTTGGCAGGCGTGGTCGCAGGCGCCGGCCTGGCCGGCTCGAACGCAGGCGAGGCGCTGCCCACCTGATAGGGAGCGCGGGCCTCCCTCGAGGGTGCTGCTTCGGGCGCCTCAGGCTGCGTCGCGCATGCGGCGAGCGTCGCGCTCAGCACGAGACAGGCCAGCACCGGCGCATTCATGGCGGGTCCGCGCACTAGAAAACGTTCTTCCATTGGCGGATCGCGGTGAACACGCTGACGGGATCTCCAATGCGCGATCCAAGGTACTTGTTGGCCGATTCGACGACCGCCGGTTCGCGGCAGCGCAGGAAAGGATTGGTCGCTTTCTCATCGCCCAGCGTCGAAGGCAGGGTCGGCAGGCCGCGATCCCTCAGTGCCTGGTCGCGTTTCTCGCGTGCCGCGAGCGCGGCATTGGCCGGCTCGACAGCCTTGGCGAACTGCATGTTCGCCAGCGTATATTCGTGCCCGCAATAGACTTTCGTCTGGTCGGGCAGGGCAAGGAGTTTCGCGAGGGACGCATACATCTGTTCGGGGGTGCCCTCGAACACTCGGCCGCAGCCGCAGGCAAAGAGCGTGTCGCCACAGAAAAGGGACTCTAAGCCATAATACGCAATGTGTGCCCGGGTATGTCCGGGGATGTCGAGCACCGCGAATTCGGCGCCCAGCTCGGGGATCCTTACATGATCGCCTTCGGACACCGGATGCGTGAGCGTCGGAATCGGCTCGTTCTTCGGGCCGTACACCGGGCAAGGGTGACTGCGAAGGATTTCGGCGATGCCTCCGACATGGTCCGGATGATGATGCGTGGCAAGAATGGCCGCCAGCCGGAGCCCTTCGGCGGCAAGATAGTCGACGACAGGCTGCGCCTCGCCGGGGTCGACGACTGCAGCATGGGTCGAATTGCGCAGCGTCCAGATATAGTTGTCTTTGAACGCCTTCAGCGGAATGATTTTCATTTTTTCCATCTATGCCTCTTGTAGCGCCCGGGAACTCAACCCTAAGTAGTTGGTTTGTAACGCCGGCTGGAAATTACGTGCTGCGATGGGAGCTCGACCAGTTCGATAACGCGGTTGAGGACATATTTGGCTTTCGCGCGGTCCAGATCGGGCTCGCCGAGATCGATTTTTTGCGCCGCAACCGGATTTCCTACCGATTTCCGCTGTCGCTCCAGCCCGGGGCCGCGGTCGCCGCGGATCCGTTACAACTACCGATAGCCTCGCAGAGCATCGACTTGCTGGTGCTGCCGCATGTGCTCGAATTCAGTACGGACCCGCACCTCGTGCTGCGCGAGGCCGAGCGGGTCCTGATGCCCGAGGGGCAGATCGTGATTTCGGGATTCAATACGCTTTCGTTCTGGGGTCTCAAGCAGTCGCTCTCGCGCCGCGGGTCCGAATCTCCCTGGAACGCCCGCATGATCGGGCTGCTGCGCCTGAAGGACTGGCTCAAGCTGCTCGGGTTCGAGCTGAACGGCGGCAAGTTCGGCTGCTACGCGCCGCCGTTCGCGAGCGAAAAATGGCTGGCGCGGTTTGCATTCATGGAAAAAGCGGGCGCGCGCTGGTGGCCCATTGCAGGCGGCGTCTATGTAGTGCGGGCCATCAAGCGATCGATCGGCATAAGGCTGGTGACGCCGGCCTGGAAAAAGGAGCGCACACCCGCCGCGGCCCTGTCGCCGGTGACGCAGTCGAACGGCCATGCGAGCAGGCGAAGAGATGCCTGAAGTTAGCGTCGAGATCTATGCCGACGGCGCCTGCAAGGGCAATCCGGGTCCCGGCGGCTGGGGGGCGGTGCTGACCGCCAACGGAAAGCAGCAGGAGATCTTCGGGGGCGAGTCGCCGACCACCAACAACCGCATGGAACTGATGGCGGTGATCAGCGCGCTCGAGACGCTGAAGCGGCCGTGCACGGTGACGCTGTACACCGATTCGCAGTACGTGCAGAAGGGCATTTCCGAATGGATTCATGCGTGGAAGCGGCGGGGCTGGAAGACGGCCGACAAAAAACCGGTGAAAAACGAGGATCTCTGGCGCCGCCTGGAAGGCGCGACGCATACGCATCGCATAGACTGGCGCTGGGTGAAGGGCCATGCGGGCAACCCGGGCAATGAGCGCGCGGACGAGTTGGCGAACAGGGGCATCGAGATGACGGGAGGCAACTGATGGCGCTGCGGCTGGTGGTGCTCGACACCGAAACCACGGGACTCAATGCACGCATGGGCGACCGGATCGTCGAGATCGGCTGCATCGAAATCCTCGACCGGCGCATGACCGAAAACCGCTTCCATGCCTACCTGAATCCCGGGCGGGGGAGCGAGGAAGGAGCCGAGCGCGTGCACGGCCTCACCACCGAATTTCTGGCCGACAAACCGAAATTCGCCGAGGTGGCCAAGGATTTCCTCGAGTACGTGCGCGGCGCAGAACTCATCATCCACAACGCCGCATTCGACGTCGAATTCCTCGACCTCGAGCTGCAGATGGCGGGACTGGGCAAGCTCGCCGACCACTGCCTCAGCGTCACCGACACCCTGTCCCGCGCGCGCGAGCTGCATCCGGGCAAGAAGAACAACCTCGACGCCTTGTGCGAGCGCTACGGCGTGGACAATTCGACGCGCACGCTGCACGGCGCGCTGCTGGACGCGTCGCTCCTCGCCGAAGTCTATCTCGCGATGTCGCGCGGCCAGGAAAGCCTCATCGTGGAGACGGACTCTCCGCCGACCGTCGGCACGGGCACGGCGACTTTCGACGCCTCGCACCTGGTGGTTGTCCTGGCCATTGCGGACGAGCTGGCGGAGCACGAGAAAATCCTTGCCGCCATCGACAAGGAATCGAAAGGCAAAACGCTCTGGCGCAGACTGGAGGCGGCGTGAGCAAGTCCAACCCCTACGAGCAGGATCTCGACAAGAATGCGGCCAACTACGCGCCGCTTTCGCCGCTCACGTTCATCGAACGCACTGCACAGGTGTATCCCGACCGCGTGGCGGTGATTCACGGCGCGCAACGCTATACCTGGAGGGAAACGTTCGCGCGTTGCCGGCGACTGGCTTCGGCTCTCTCCAGGCGCGGCATCGGCCCGGGTGACACCGTGGCGGTCATGTTGCCGAATACGCCGCCGATGTACGAGGCTCATTTCGGCGTGCCGGTGACCGGGGCCGTGCTCAATGCTCTGAACACGCGCCTGGACGCCGAGTCGGTGGCGTTCATGCTGGATCACGGCGGCGCGAAGCTGCTGATTACCGATCGCGAATACTCGCCCATTGTCGAGAAGGCGCTGGCCCTCGCGAAAAACAAGCCTGCCGTCATCGACGTCGACGATTCGGCGTTTAGTGGCGGGAAACTGCTGGGGGAGACGGACTACGAGGCGCTACTTGCCGAGGGCGATCCGCTGCACCCGTGGGGCGGTCCGGCCGACGAGTGGCAGGCGATCGCCCTGGGCTACACCTCGGGCACGACCGGCAATCCCAAAGGCGTCGTGACGCATCACCGTGGCGCGTACCTCAACGCGATCGGAAACATCATTACGTGGGCCATGCCGCACCACGCGGTCTATCTCTGGACGCTGCCGATGTTCCACTGCAATGGCTGGTGCTTCCCGTGGACCATGGCGGCAAACGCGGGGACCAACGTCTGCCTGCGCAAAGTCGAGGCGGCGCCGATCCTCAATGCCATCCGCGAGTACAAGGTCAGCCACTACTGCGGCGCGCCCATCGTGCACCAGACGCTGATCAACGCGCCCGAAGAACTCAAGAAGGGTATCGCCCACAAGGTCAGTTGCCTGGTGGCCGGCGCGGCGCCGCCCGCCGCAATCCTCGAGGGCATGGAGCAGATGGGTTTTTCGATCACCCATGTCTACGGCCTCACCGAGGTCTACGGCCCGGCCACCGTCTGTGCAAAGCACGAGGAATGGGAGAGCCTGCCGCTCTCGGAACAAGCGCGCCTCAACGGCCGCCAGGGCGTGCGATATCCGGTCCAGGAGGCCGTGGCAGTGATGGATCGCGAGACCATGCAGCCGGTGCCCGCCGACGGCCAGACCATGGGCGAGATCATGTTCCGCGGCAACATCACGATGAAGGGCTACCTCAAAAATCCGGCCGCTACGCAGGAAGCCTTCGAAGGCGGGTGGTTTCATTCCGGCGACCTCGCGGTGATGCATCCCGACGGCTACGTGAAGATCAAAGACCGGGCCAAGGACGTCATCATCTCCGGCGGCGAGAACATTTCGTCGATCGAGGTCGAGGACGTCCTGTACCGGCATGCCGCGGTCATGGCCGCGGCCGTGGTCGCCCAGCCGGATCCGAAATGGGGCGAGACGCCCTGCGCGTTCGTCGAACTCAAGGCCGGCGCCACGGCGACCGAAGCCGAGATCATCGAGTTCTGCCGCCAGCACATGGCGCGCTTCAAGGCGCCCAAGCGCGTGGTCTTCGGTACGCTGCCGAAGACTTCCACCGGCAAGATCCAGAAATTCATGCTGCGCGAGCAGGCAAAATCCGCGTCGGCCATCGAGTAGGAGAGCACCATGAGCGCCATGCCCCAGGCAGACCAACCTGTCCTCCTGCGCGACGATCGCGACGGGATCGCCACGCTGACCATGAACCGTCCGGCGCAAATGAACCTGCTGACGCTCGAAATGCTGGGCGCGCTGCAGTCGGCTTTCGATGCGATCGCCGGCGACACGAGCGTGCGCGTCGTCGTGCTCGCTGCGGCAGGCAAGGGCTTCTGCGCCGGCCACGACCTCAAGGAGATCCGCGCGCTCGCCTCGCCGGAAAAAGTCGGCGCGCTGTTCGAAACCTGCAACGCCATGATGCTGTCGATCCAGCGGCTGCCCCAGCCCGTGATCGCGCGCGTGCAGGGCGCCGCCGCGGCCGCCGGATGCCAGCTGGTCGCGCAATGCGACCTGGCTATCGCGTCGGTCGCCGCGAAATTCACCACGCCCGGGGTGAACTGGGGATTCTTCTGCTCGACGCCCGGCGTGCCGATCGGGCGCAACCTGCTGCGCAAGCACGCGATGGAGATGCTGCTCACCGGTGACCTCGTCGATGCGGCAAAGGCGCTCGAATGGGGCCTCGTGAACCGGGTTGTGGCAGTCGACGCGCTGGATGCGGCCATTGCGGACCTTGCGGGCAGGATCGCCGCCAAGCCGCCTGCGACGATTGCGGCCGGCAAGAGGGCGTTCTACCAGCAGATGGATCTCGGCGTGGGAGAGGCCTACGAGCTTGCAGGCGGTGTGATCGCCGCCAGCTTTGCGCATCCCGAGGGCCGCCAGGGCATGGACGCCTTTATCGACAAGCGCCCGCCGCCCACGCACTAGCCTTCCCGGGGGGCTGGAACCAGGGGCGGCAGGGTTGTTTTCCCGCAGCGCAACAGGCACACTACGCGCCCGGCCGCGGGTGAGAGTTTCCGGGCTGCACGATAAAGAGAACATGGCTGGAGACATCATCCTCGAGACCCGGGGCTTGACGAAGGAATTCAAGGGCTTCGTCGCCGTCAATGGGGTCGATCTCAAAGTGAAGCGCGGGACCATCCACGCGCTCATCGGCCCCAATGGCGCCGGCAAGACCACGTTCTTCAACCTGCTGACCAAGTTCCTCCCGCCGACGGCCGGGCACATTTTCTACAACGGCGAGGACATCACCGCCGAGAAGCCCGCGCAGACCGCGCGCCGGGGGATCATCCGGTCGTTCCAGATCTCCGCCGTGTTTCCCCACCTCACGGTGCTGGAAAACGTGCGCATCGGCCTGCAGCGCTCGATGGGCAATTCCTTCCATTTCTGGAAATCGGAACGCGTCCTCGACGAGCTCGATAGCAGGGCCATGGAACTCCTCGAGTCGGTGGACCTCGGCGGTTTTGCGAAGACCGTCACGGTGGAGCTTCCCTACGGCAGGAAGCGCGCGCTGGAAATCGCCACCACGCTTGCGATGGAGCCCGAGCTCATGCTGCTCGACGAGCCGACCGCGGGCATGGGCCACGAGGACGTGGATCGCGTCAAGGATCTCATCCGCAAGGTCTCTTCCGGCCGCACGATCCTGATGGTCGAGCACAACATGGGCGTGGTCGCCGGGATCAGCGACACGATTACGGTCTTGCAGCGCGGCGCGGTGCTCGCGGAAGGCCCGTACGCGGAAGTCTCGAAGGATCCCGGCGTGATCGAAGCCTACATGGGCACGGTGCACTAGCATGGCCGGCACGAATGTGGCGCTCGCGATCAGCGGCCTGCACGCCTGGTACGGCGAGTCGCACATCCTGCACGGCGTGGACCTGACGGTGAACGAAGGCGAAGTCGTCACCCTGCTCGGCCGCAACGGGGCGGGGCGCACGACGACGCTCAAGTCGATTCTCGGCCTGGTCGGTGCGCGCAAGGGCTCGATCAAGGTGAGGGGCGTCGAAGCCGTCGGGTTGCAGACCCACCAGATCGCCCACATCGGGATCGGCTACTGCCCGGAAGAACGCGGCATCTTCTCCAGCCTTTCCACCGAGGAAAACCTGCTGCTGCCTCCGGAAGTCCAGAAGGGCGGCATGTCCGTGGAAGAAATCTACGCGATGTTTCCCAACCTCCAAGAGCGGCGCTCGAGCCAGGGGACGCGCCTCTCGGGCGGCGAGCAGCAGATGCTGGCGATGGCGCGCATCCTGCGCACCGGCGCGCGCCTCCTGCTGCTGGACGAGATCACCGAAGGACTTGCGCCCGTGATCGTGCAGACGCTGGGCCGCGTGATCGGCCAGCTCAAGGAGCGCGGCTTCACCATCGTGCTCGTCGAGCAGAATTTCCGCTTTGCCGCGCCGCTGGCTGACAGGCATTACGTCATGGAGCACGGCAGGATCGCCGAAACGTTCGCGGCCGCCGAGCTGGAAGCGAAAATGGGCATGCTGCACGAGTACCTGGGTGTCTGAGATGCGTCGATTCGCATGCAACGCAAGCTGAACTTTCAATGGAGGCACGAAAAATGAAGCGTAAATTGATCAGTGCATTGGTGGCCGGCGCGTTCGCGCTCGCGCCGGTGGCGATGGCTCAGCAGAAGCCGGCGGCCGGCAAGATCTCCGATGGCGTCGTCAAGATCGGCGTGCTCACCGACATGTCGGGCCTGTATTCCGACCTTGGCGGGCAGGGTTCCGTGGTTGCCGCGCAGATGGCAATTGACGATTTCGGCAAGACCGTGCTGGGCGCGAAGATCGAACTGGTGTCGGCCGACCACCAGAACAACGCCGAAACCGGCGCCAACCGCGCGCGCGAATGGTTCGACCGCCAGCAGGTGGACATGATCACCGACGCGCTGAATTCCGCGGTCGGCATCGCAACCGGCAAAGTCGCGAACGAGAAGAAAAAGCTCATCATGAACGTCGGCGCCGCGTCAACGCGCCTGACGAACGAGGACTGCAACCCGTTCACGATCCACTACGCCTATGACACCTATGCGCTGGCCAACGGCACCGGCAAGGCGATCGTCAAGCAGGGCGGCGACACGTGGTACTTCCTGACCGCGGACTATGCGTTCGGCCATTCGCTCGAATCGGACACGGCCAACGTCGTGAAAGCCAACGGCGGCAAGGTCGTCGGCCAGGTCCGGCATCCGCTGAACGCGGCGGACTTTTCGTCCTTCCTTCTCCAGGCGCAAAGCTCCAAGGCCAAGATCGTCGGCCTCGCCAACGCGGGCGGGGACACCATCAACTCCATCAAGGCCGCCAACGAGTTCGGCATCACCAAGAACCAGAGCCTTGCGGGCCTGCTGGTGTTCATCACGGACGTGCACAGCCTGGGACTCAACACCGCGCAGGGCATGCTGCTGACAGACGGTTTCTATTGGGACATGGACGACCAGAACCGCAAGTGGTCCAAGCGCTTCTTCGAGAAGATGAAGAAGGAGCCGACCATGATCCATGCCGGCGTCTATTCGGCGACGATGAACTACCTCAAGGCGATCAAGGCGGCGGGCACGGATGACGCAGCCGCGGTGGTTGCCCAGATGAAGAAGATGGACGTGTCCGATTTCTTCCTGAGGAACGGCAAGCTGCGTGAGGACAACCGCATGATCCACGACATGTACCTCATGCAGGTCAAGAAGCAATCCGAGTCGAAGTATCCGTGGGACTACTACACGGTGAAGGCGACGATCCCCGCGGCGGAGGCTTTCCAGCCGATGTCGGCGTCGCGCTGCCCCGCAATGAAGAAGTAAGAAAACGATGAAGAGGGCCCGGAAGGGAAATTCCGGGCCCGTTTTTCGACGCAAGGACTGCAACTCCCACACGGCATTCGCGTGACTGAAATCTTCGGCATCCCGCTCCAGGCGTTCCTCAGCCAGCTGCTCCTCGGCCTGGTGAACGGCTCGTTCTACGCCATGCTGAGCCTCGGCTTGGCGGTGATCTTCGGCCTGCTGAACGTGGTGAACTTCGCCCACGGCACTTTTTACATGCTCGGCGCGTTCGGCGCCTGGCTCACCCTCCAGTACCTTGGCCTCAACTACTGGTTCGCGCTCATCATTTCGCCGATCGCAGTCGGCCTCATAGGCGCTGTCATCGAGAAGACGATGCTGCGCTGGCTCTACAAGCTCGATCACCTCTACGGCCTGCTGCTCACGTTCGGCCTGGCGCTGATCCTCGAAGGGATGTTCCGCCAGCAGTTCGGCGTGTCCGGCCAGCCGTACCAGGTGCCTGACGCATTGAAGGGCGCGACCAATCTGGGCTTCATGATCCTGCCGAACTATCGCGCCTGGGTGGTGGTGGCCTCGCTGGTCGTCTGCTTCTCGACCTGGTACGTGATCGAGCGCACCAAGCTTGGCGCCTACCTGCGCGCCGGAACCGAAAATGCCGCGCTCACCCAGGCCTTCGGCGTGAACGTGCCGCGCATGGTGACGCTGACCTATGCGTTCGGCGTTGCGCTTGCGGCG
>JANMXB010000196.1:0-2713 GCA_031380765.1 Pseudomonadota bacterium
CCCAGGCCCTCGCCGCCGGCGCCTGCGACTACGTGATGCCCGACGCGCAGCGCATCGGCGGCGTGACCGGCTGGATGCGCGCGGCCGCGCTCGCGCAGGGCGCGGGGCTGGAAATGTCCTCGCACCTGTTCCCGGAAATCAGCTGCCACCTGCTCGCGGTGACGCCGACGTGCCATTGGCTGGAATACGTGGATTGGGCCGAGCCCATCCTGGAGGTCTCCGTGACGCTCAAGAACAGCCACGTTCTGGTTCCGTCGACGCCTGGCGCGGGCATGAAATGGGACGAAAAAGCCGTCAGGAAATTTGCGGCATAGGCGATTCACTCCATGCGCATGTTCACCCGCCACTATCCGCACTGGCCGCCGGGGCTGCCCAAGAGCCTCACGGTGCCGCGCACGAGCCTTTACTTCAACCTCTTCGTGACCGCGCGGCGCTACCCGGACAAGGCGGCGATCCACTACTACGGCGCCGACGTCAGTTATGCGCGCCTCGATGCCGAAGTCTGCGCGCTCGCTGGCTTTCTGCAGCGCTGCGGGGTGAAAAAAGGCGACCGCGTGCTGCTCTACATGCAGAACAGCCCGCAGTTCGTGATCGGGTACTACGCGATCCTGCGCGCCGACGCCGTCGTCGTGCCCGTAAACCCGATGAACCGCAGCGAAGAGCTGCGCCACTACATAGACGACAGCGGCGCCGCAGTCATGCTTGCAGGCCAGGAGCTGTGGCCGCAGGTGGAACCCTTGCTGGGTTCGACCAGCCTCGCCCGCTGCATCCTTGCGGCGTATTCGGACTATGTCGATCCGCAAACGGACCTGCCGCTCCCGGATTTCGTGCGCGCTCCGCGCGTGCACGTGCAGCGACCTGAAGTCACCCTGTGGGCAGACGCGCTCGCCGCGGACGTCGCGCCGGGCGAGCCTCTTGCCGGTCCCGACGATCTTGCGGTGCTGCCTTACACCTCGGGCACGACCGGCAAGCCCAAGGGCTGCGTGCATCCGCATTCGACCTTCATGTGCACGGCCAATGGCGGCGTGTATTGGGGCACCGCGACCAGCGATTCGGTCGTGCTGGGCGTGCTGCCGATGTTCCATGTCACCGGCATGCAGGGCAACATGAATACGCCGATCATCGTCGGCGCGACGGTGGTGCTGATGAGCCGCTGGGATCGCGATTGCGCCGCCGAGCTCATCCAGCGCCGGCGCATCACCGGCTGGACCAACATCACCGCGATGCTCATCGATTTCCTCGCCAATCCCAGGCTCGACCAGTACGACTTGTCGAGCCTCAACCGGATCGGGGGCGGAGGCGCATCCATGCCGGAAGCGGTGGCGCGGAAGATGCAGGAAATGATCGGCCTGCCCTACATCGAAGGGTACGGCCTCACTGAGACCGCGGCGCCTACGCACGTAAATCCGGTGCACCGCCCCAAGAAGCAATGTGCCGGCATTCCGTTTTTCGATACCGATTCGCGCGTCATCGATCCGGAAAAACTGGTCGAGCTCGGACCCAACCAGGTCGGCGAAATCATCAGCCGCGGGCCGCAGATCTTTCGCGGCTACTGGAACCAGCCGCAGGCGACGAAGGACACGTTCGTCGAATTCGACGGCCACACGTTCTTCCGCACCGGGGACCTTGGCTACTACGACGAGGAGGGCTACTTCTTCATTACCGACCGGCTCAAGCGCATGATCAATGCCGCCGGCTACAAGGTGTGGCCGGCGGAAGTCGAGGCGATGCTCTATGCGCATCCGGACGTCCAGGAAGCCTGCGTGATTTCCACACGCGACGCCTACCGGGGCGAAACTGTGAAGGCGGTGGTGGTGCTGAAAGCGGCCTCGCGCGGCAAGGCGCAGCCCGAAGACATCATCGGCTGGGCGAAGGCACACATGGCGGCGTACAAGTACCCGCGCGTCGTCGAGTTCCTCGATGAGCTTCCGAAAACCGCGACCGGCAAGGTGTTCTGGCGAAAGCTGCAGGAGGCGGAGAACGCCAGAGTCGCTTCACAGTCGGCTTGAAATGTACTGACATCGATACACCAACTGCCCTGCGCGCCGCTCTGGATAAGGGTGTTTGGACAGGAAAGTTTTTAAATTGACGAAAGACGGTGGCGGCATGGGATCTATCCGGGCTGGCTCCCCGTCGCCACCGACATCGGAATATTCGGCGCTTGCGGATTGACGGACACCTTGAGACGCGCGGGTTCGACGATCAGATCCATATCTTCCATCGGGATCGATCCGAGCAATACCTGATTGCCCAAAACGAGCGCCCCGCAAACCGAATGACGGCCCAGGAGTTCGATGCGCACCGGCGAAACGTACGCAACCTGATGCGGTTTGCCGTCGGCGAGAATCACTTCGCGGGTTTCGAGCGTCCGCAACTGCAACTGCATTGCCACGTGCTCGGGAATGCAAAGATGCAAAGCGCCCGTATCCACCAGGGCTTCGGCATCGATTTCCTCCAGTTCGGGTTTGGCGTCATTCGCCAGCCGCAGGTGCGTGCGGATGATTCGCATGAAATTCTCCTTGGATCGCGATTTGATTGTAGCGCCACTGGTGAGGCGAAATCGGCCTCGAAAGCCCCGCGGCACGCGCGGCGCCTGCCACCGCGCGCTGCACGACCTTCTCGTCCAGATGATGGCGACGGACAACGCCATCGGCCGGATCCACGGAACGGCTGCCCGACGGGAAAATGTACTGCCAGATCCAACTGCGCCCGG
>JANMXB010000643.1:0-2359 GCA_031380765.1 Pseudomonadota bacterium
TTTCCTCTCAGGGGCCCTGGCAATCAGCATTGCCTCGGCTTGCGCAGCGGCCTACGGCGCCGAGGTGTACGAAACCCACGCCGACCTGTACGCGATGACTTCCCGGAGCCAGGCGCTGAGCCTGACCACCCTCGAATCCCGCCTGCACAATACCCCGGCGCTTACGCTGGTCGAAAAGCTGGCCATGAAGTCCGACATTGCCGGCCTTATGGCGAGCTTTCGACTGGCCCATGCCGGCGGCACCCCTGAGGTCGAGGAGCTCCGGCAGCCCTACGATCGGCTGCTGAGCAAGATCCGCGCGCGCCTCGGGCGCGATCCGCAGCTTGCGACCGACATTGCGGTGTCGCGGGAGGCCATCTGGGAGGTGCTCTCCGACCACGCTAAATTCGCCAGCCGGGGCTGACATTGTCGTACGTGCCGCTTGTCTTACCCACGAAGGGCAGATTGACGACAGACACCGGCCCGGCACGAGCCTAACGTTCAGTTACAAGTCCACATCGAGCGCGAGACATCATGAAAATACTGACGAAATCCCTTTTTGGCGCCATGGCCGTCGTTTTCGCCTCGGCATGCTTCGCGGCCCGTGCCCTGCCTGAAAATCCCGGCCTGACCGACGCCCGCCGGCCGGCTACGCTCCCGCGCGGCGAAGAATTGAGCCTGTTTGCGCTGGAAGAGCGCCTGCGGGACACCGCGGCCCTCACGCCGCAAAGGAAAGACGCACTGATGGCGGAGATCGACGTGCTGATGGCGCGCTTTCGCCAGGCCCATTCGGAAGGCAGCCCGCGCGTGGCCGCCCTGCGCCAGCCGTATGCCAAGCTCATGGCGAGAATCCAGGCGCTGGTAAAGCAGGATCCGCAGTTGGTCAGCGACATCGCCGCCTCGCGCGATCCGATCTGGGACGTGCTCGCCGACCGCGCGCACTTCGCCAGCCTCGAGTAACCAGTCGAAATATTTGTTGCGCCTGCGTGCGCTGTCGAACAGTGCATCTGTGTCGACTGGCGGACGATTAGCCCCTTTCACGACCCACCAGGAGAATCAAATGAACACCAGCGAATCCACTTCGGTCATCGACAAAGCGTCCGCCGCGGCCCATTCCGCCATTGACGAAGTGGCCCGCAAGGCCAAGGTACCGGCCGAGCGCATGGCCACCCTTGCGCAGGATGCCTCCGAGCGGGCCACCGCCGCGAAAACCCAGGCCGCGGACTGGCTGAGCGAGCAGGGCGAGCGCATCGCCGTGCCCTCGAAGAAGCTGATGGCCGACACCTCGAAATACGTGTCCGAAAATCCCCTCAAGTCGCTTGGCATCGCGGTGGTCGCCGCGCTGGTGGTCGGTCGCCTGATGCGCTAGAGCTTCCTTGGGGGAGGGGATGCTCAAGTCACTGGTCGTCGCGGCTGCGCTCGCGCTGGCAGCCGGGGCCGCAATTGCGGCCGACCCGGCGAAATTTTTCACCGAGAAGCACTGGAGTGCGGTGCGCGATTTTTACAACGAGCAGATGCGCGCCGGCCACTGCCCGATCGGCTTCGCCAAGAAGGAAGACGGATGCGTGCCGCCCTCCCATGCGCGCAAATGGGCGGTGCGCAAGCCGCTGCCGTCGGGCGCAATCCGCTTCGACTTGCCTCCCGCGCTCGCCGCCAAGCTCGGCAAGCCGCCCGCCAGCCACCGCTATGTCAGGGTGGGGCCCGACATCCTGCTGGTGTCGAACCGCACGAAGCTGGTCACCGACGCCGTGCTGGACCTGGGGCGCAGGTAGCAGTTTGCCGCGCTGAATTAATCGTTCAGGCCTGAGCCGCCTTTGCCCGGCGCGGCGAACCGGCCTCTGCGTCCGCAGTCGCGTCCCTCACCCGGCCCGAACGCTGATCCGGCGCGGTTTCGCGTGCTCGGCTTTCTGAATGCGGAGCGTGAGGACGCCCTGCTTCAATTCGGCCTGCAACTTGCCGGTGTCCAGCTCATTCGACAGCGTGAAGACGCGGCGGAAGCGCGGCACGCTCACCTCCGCGTGGGTCGAGTCCATGCCCTCCGGATTCTGAAGGCTTATTTCGCCCTCGATGGTCAGCGTGTGGGCATCGACTTCGAGACTGAGGGTTTCTTTCGTTACGCCGGGCATGTCCGCGCGGAGTGTGATGCCCCCGCTGTCCTCAACTACATCCGCGGGCGGTAGAAGCGTGGGGAGTTCAGCGGCCGGGTTCCCCCGGGTAAGAGCGGTTTTCTGGTCCATGAAAGCGTCCTCCTTCAATTGACGTTGATGCGGCGTGGTTTGCTCGTCGCCGACCGCTTGATGCTGATTTGCAGCACGCCGTTGCGGTACCTGGCCTCGACCGCGTTCGGATCCAGGTCGTCCGATAGCGAAATCACCCTGTG
>JANMXB010000265.1:0-9473 GCA_031380765.1 Pseudomonadota bacterium
AGATCCTTGCCGCCGCCATCAGGGGTAATGAAGCCGAAGCCTTTAGCGTCGTTGAACCATTTCACGGTACCGGTTGCCATTCGATTTTCCTTACAAAAGTTGATATTGGGCGTTCGCCCGAATGCTGGAAGGTCAAGGGAAAAACGACGACCTGATGAGTACCGCGTGAGCGGTTACAACGGGACTGTACTTTCACTTCTTGAGAATCCTGCACGAGCGGTATACACCGAGTTGCATGTTTGGTCAAGAAATCCGGTTTTTTCTTTGCTGCGTCATGGCCTTGGGATATTTGCCTTTAGTGCGGTGCGGTATCAGAATTGCGCCCCTCAGGTCGGGGAAGGTCTTATTTGGACACCAGGGAAACGGACAAGAAACAGACGCGCGCTGCCCTGACCCTGGCCGCCCTGGGCATCGTCTACGGCGACATCGGCACCAGCCCACTGTATGCCGCCAAGGAAGTCTTCAACCCCTCCCACGGCATCGTCCTCGATACCGGCACCATCCTCGGCGGCATCTCGGCGATCTTCTGGTCGCTGATGGTCGTGGTCTCGCTCAAGTACGTCACGCTGATCATGCGCGCCGACAACAAGGGCGAGGGCGGCATCATGGCGCTGCTCGCGCTTTCGTCCTCGGCGGTGCAACGCTTCCCGCGCTGGCGCGTGGTGCTGCCGATGCTGGGCGCCTTCGGCGCTGCGCTCTTCTACGGCGACGCGGTCCTTACCCCGGCGGTCACCGTGCTGTCCGCGGTGGAGGGGCTGGAAGTCGGCACCACCGCATTCAAGCCGTTCGTCGTGCCCGTGGCCGTGGGCATTCTGGTTGCGCTGTTCATGTTCCAGCGCCACGGCACGGCCGTCGTCGGCAAGCTTTTCGGTCCCGTGATGCTGGTGTGGTTTTCGACGCTGGCGGTGGCAGGCGTGTCCAACATCGCAAAGGCGCCGGCGATCCTCGCCGCGATCAATCCGCTGCATGCGCTGACGTTCATCACGGCGCACGGCTTTGCTTCCTTTGTCGTGCTGGGCGCGGTCGTCCTTGCGGTGACCGGTGCGGAAGCACTGTACGCGGACATGGGGCATTTCGGCCGGTCCCCGATCCGCACCGCATGGTTCGGCCTGGTGTTCCCCGCGCTCGCGCTCAATTACATGGGGCAGGGCGCCCTGCTGATGTCGAACCCCGCGGCAATTTCCAATCCGTTCTACCTCATGTTTCCCGCGTGGGCGCTTTATCCGATGGTCGCCCTCGCCACGATGGCCGGCGTGATCGCGTCGCAGGCCACGATTTCGGGCGCCTTTTCGCTCACCAAGCTGGCCATCCAGCTCGGTTTCCTGCCGCGCATGAACATCATCCATACCTCCAACGAGCTCGGCCAGATCTACCTGCCGGCGGTGAACTGGGTGCTGTTGTGCGCGGTGCTCGCCGCGGTCGTCGGGTTCGGCTCGTCCACCGCGCTTGCGTCCGCGTACGGGCTGTCGGTGACCGGCACCATGCTCATCGACACTTTCCTCACGTTCTTCGTGATCCGCTTCTTCTGGGGCTACAACCTGGTGCTGTGCGTGGTGGCAACCGGTTTTTTCATCGTCGTCGACGTGGCATTTTTCTCGGCGAGCATGATCAAGTTCGCCGAAGGCGGCTGGTTCCCGCTGCTCATGGCCGCGCTCATCTACACCGTGATGTTGACCTGGCGCAAGGGCCGCCAGATCCTCGTGCAGCGGCTGCAGACCTCGGCCATCCCGCTGGATCCTTTCCTGACTTCGCTGTTCGCCGATCCGCCGATCCGCGTGCAGGGCACCGCGGTGTTCATGGCCGTGGACCAGGACGCCGTGCCGCACGCGCTCCTGCACAATCTTTCGCACAACAAGGTGATCCACGAGCGCGTGATCTTCCTTGGCGTGACGATCGACGACGTGCCCTGGGTACCGCTGGAGCAGCGCGTCCAGGTCGAGTCCATGGGCCACGAGTGCTATCGGGTGCGCATGCGCTTCGGGTTCAAGGACCGGCCTGACGTGTCCCGCACGCTCGGGCTCTGCGGCCCGCTCGGCCTGGAAATCCACATGATGGAGACTTCATTCTTCCTCAATCGCGAAACCCTCATTCCGGTGGTCGGCAACGAAGGCGGCATGGCACTGTGGCGGGAGAGGATGTTCGCTACCATGGCGCGCAATGCCTCGAGCATCACCGACTACTTCAACATCCCGACCAACCGTGTAATCGAGCTTGGCACCCGCATCGAGATCTAGCATGCTTGTCGACCTGCGCAGCGACACCGTGACCCAGCCTTCGGCCGGGATGCGCGCCGCCATGGCCTCGGCCGAGGTGGGCGACGACGTGTTCGCGGACGACCCCAGCGTGAACGCGCTGCAGGCGCGCGCTGCCGCAATGCTCGGTTTCGAGGCCGCGCTGTTTTTCCCCTCGGGCACCCAGTCCAACCTCGCCGCGCTCAGGAGCCACGGCCAGCGCGGCGACGAATACCTGGTCGGCCAGGAAGCGCATACGTACCGCTACGAAGCGGGCGGCGGGGCGGTGCTTGCCTCGGTGCAGCCGCAGCCGCTGGCCAACCGGGCGGACGGCACGATGGACCTTGGGGAAGTCGAAGCCGCGATCAAGCCCGACGATCCCCACTTTGCGCGCACGCGCCTGCTCGCGCTCGAGAACACGATCGGGGGAAAAGTAATTCCGCAGGCATGGATGGGGGAGGCCCTGGCGTTGGCGAAGCGGCGCGGCCTTGCGACGCACCTGGACGGCGCGCGCCTGTTCAACGCCGCGGTTAAGCAGGGCATTGCCGCAACCGAAATCTGCCGCGGCTTCGACTCGGTCTCAGCCTGCTTGTCCAAAGGGCTGGGCGCGCCGGCCGGCAGCGTGCTTGCCGGCTCGCGCGAGTTCATTGGCCGGGCAAGGCGCGCGCGCAAGATCCTCGGGGGCGGCATGCGCCAGGCCGGCATCCTCGCGGCCGCTGGCCTCTACGCGCTGGAGCACAACGTCGAGCGCCTTTGCGAGGATCACGCGAACGCGGCCCGCCTCGCCCGGCAGCTTGCCGAAATCGATGGCCTCACGGTCGAGCCGGTGCAGACCAACATGGTGTTCGTGCACATCCCGGCCGCGCGCGCGGCGGGCCTTGGCGCGCATCTCGCGGCAAATGACATCAAGGTGCTGGCCGGGCCGCGCACGCGACTTTGCACGCATTTGGACGTGGACGCGGCCGGCATCGACCGGGCCGCGGCCGCATTCGGGGCTTTCTTTAAAGGCTCTTGAAGCTGGGGTCGATGCGCACGAGGCACATGCGCAGCGTGTCCGATTCGTGCTCGGTGCTCTTCAGCGGCGCATCGAACACCTTCTCGACCGCCTCCACGAGGAAGACCTCGTCCTCGGTATCCTGCGCGAACCAGCGCATCTCCGGCGGATGGCTGCGGATCGCCATCAGGTCGCCCATCAACTGCTCGATGAAAGTCTCACGCTTGAGGCCGTTGTCGCGCGAGAGGGCTGCGTTGCGGATGAATTCGCCGGCTTCCCGGCATTCCTGCACGGAAGGCTTGTGCGCGAGGACCGTGCCCGCGCACTGGAGGAGGGAGATCGCCAGGAGAATCCGCCTGAACATGCGCCAAGTCTAGCCGCTATCGGCCTGCGACACAGTGACGCGGCGCACACTACCAAACTGCGCCCAGGCCACCCCGGCCATGGTCACGCCCGCGCCGCTCAACTTGAGCCATGTAAAAGTTTCACCCAGCGTGATCCAGGACACGACTCCGGCGATGGGCGGCATCATGTACATGAGCGGCGCGCTCTTCCCGATGCCGCGCACCTGGTTGATCCACGCCCAGCCCAGCCAGCCGAGAAACGAGGAAATCGTCACAGCGTAGAACACCCACAGCCAGATCGATGCCGGCAATGCGCGCCAGGGCTCCGCGAGGAAAGCCGGCAGGGTAAACAACAGCACGGGCGGTGCGCCGACCAGCAGCGTATAGCCGAGCAGCACCGGCGCGCCATAGCGCGACGTCAGCGGGCGCGCGACGACGGTATAGAGCGAGAAGAGTCCGGCCGCCAGCAGCAGCACCAGGTCACCGAGCCCCGCGCGCAGCACGCCGCTGGAAAACTTGTCCGACATGAAAAGCAGAATGCCGAGGAATGCCGCCACCGTGCCGACGACCTGCGGCGGCCGCAGGCGCTCGGCGCCGAGCGCGGCGAGGATGAGGAGCGTCCACAAAGGCCCGCTCGAGAGCACGAGCGAGCTCGAGAACGGCGTCGAAAGGTGCAGGCCCCAGGTCACGATGCCGACGTGTGCGGTGTGACCGATCAGGCCGGCGGCGATAAACCGCGGCACATCGCGCCGGTGCGGCAGCGACTGGCGCAGGCGGCCGCGATACAGCCATGCGATCAATCCCAGGCCCAGCAGCATCATCCACAGGAAGCGCACGAACAGCAGCGCCCCCACCGAAACCTGGTCGAGGATCGTCTTGGTCACCGAGAAATTCACGCCCCAGATGACCATCAGCACGACGGCGATCGGGAAAGACCGGCGGGCGAGGCCTTTCTCGACGGGGGCAGTCATAAGCCGGAGGATACAACACGCCCTCCGGCTCCCGCCCTCCGCGCGAAGCGATCTAATTCTTCGCGGGGATTGCGGCGGCCAGGGATCCGATGTCGCCGGAGATCTCGCCGCCTTCCTCGATCCTGATGTTGCCGTAGCGGATCTTGCCCGCGACCCGGCCGCCGGCATGAATCACCAGCTGCTTTCTCGCCGTCAGCTCGCCGTCGAAGCGGCCGTGGATCTCGGCGATGTCGATCGAGGCGGTGCCGTTGAACACGCCGTTCTCGGCGATCTGAATGACGCGGCTGTCGAGCGCCGACTCGACGCGGCCTTCCACCACCAGCGTGTCGCAGTCGGTGATCTCGACGGCCTTGAGCTTGACCTCCGGCCCGACGATCATCTTGCTGCCTTCGCCGGGCTTGGTGGCCGGCGGCGCGACGCTGGTTCGCGGCGCCTCGGCAATCACCGGCGGGACGGCCGCGATCGCGCGTTCCGCAATGACAGCAGCCACGGCAGGCGACGGGGCAATCGGGCGAAAGGTGGTTTCTTCACGGCGGCGGAACAGGTTGTCTCTTTGCAGCATGGGGTTCTCCCTCGGTGGTGGACAAACGGCCAGTGGTGATAGCAGGGAGCGTGCCCAAAGAAAAATTTCATGCGGATCAGGGTGTTGCACAAAGCGATCCGCCGAGGCCTGTCGGTTGCGCCCGACACGCGTCGCGGAGAATTGAATCGCGCGCGTTGATTGCGCAGCCTATTGTGATGTCGTGAGGAGACAACACCATGCGCGTTGTTACAATCGGAGCGTCAAAAAAAAGAGGGCGCCATGAACCACGTGTACGGATCCGCATTGCTCATCGTCGGGCTGGTTCTCAGCAATGTGGTGCACGCGCACATCGGCGTGCACGGCGACGGCTTCGCCACCGGCCTCCTGCATCCGTTCACCGGCGCGGACCATATGCTTGCAATGGTGGCGGTGGGCCTATGGGCGGCGCAGGCCGGGGGGCGCCGCCTGATCGCTGTTCCCGCGACGTTTGTTGCAGCGATGGCGCTTGGTGCGGTCGTGGGGATGTCCGGGGGACCCCTGCCTTTCGCCGAAGCCGGGATCTCAGCGTCGGTCCTCGTGTTGGGCCTGCTGCTCGCTTTCGCGGTCCGCGCGTCGTGGCAGTGGGCGATCCCGCTTACCGCGCTTTGCGCTCTTTTTCATGGCTACGCGCACGGCACGTCGATCCCGGAATTTTCCAATCCAGCGCACTACTTCGCCGGCTTCCTCATGGCTACCGCAGTGCTGCATGCGTCGGGCGTGGCGGCTGCCGTGACCTTGGGCAACCAGGCCAGCGCGCTGCGCGCGGGCGGCGTGGCGATTTCGTTCGCCGGTCTGTGGATGGTGCTGTCGCTCTACTAGACATCGGCCCGGCGCTCGCCTGAGGACGCGAACACCGCGCTTGCTCGCACGAGAAGGCGGCCGGGATGCTCAGGCGGCAAATTCGCGCAACAGCTTACCGGGCAGGCGCTGCAGGGGCAGCAGGCCGCCCGCGTCGGCGATCTTTTCGCCGTTGACCCAGACGCCGTGCACGCCAATCGCACCCGTAGTGAGGCGTGAGCCGCCCGCGGGAAGGTCGCGCACGCGCTCCTTGGGTCCGCGGTCGACGGTCTTCGGATCGAAGAGCATCAGGTCGGCGGCATTGCCGGTACGCAGGACCCCGCGATCGCGGATGCCGAACAGCTTGGCGGCCTGGCCGGTGAGCCGGTAGATCGCCTGGGGCAAGCTGAGCTCGCCTTTCTGGCGCACCCAGTGGCCGAGCAGGTGCAGGCCGAACCCCGCATCGTTGAAGAACGTGAGATGGGCGCCCGCATCCGAAAGCGACACGAGGCTGTACGGATGGCGGATCAGGCGTCCGACCGCTTCCTCGTCCGAGTTCAGCGTCAGCGCAACGAACACCGTGCGCAGGTCATCGGCCAGGGCAAGGTCGAAGAAGAAATCGAGCGGATCCTTGCCGGCTTCGGCGGCAAGGTCGGCGATGCTGCGCTGCTCGTACTTCGCGTGCTCCGGCCTGAAGGTCTCGGCCACTTGGACCTTGTGCCATTCGCCGTTGAAAGCACGCACCTGCGCCGGCTGCGACAGCTCGTCGCGGATGGACTGCCGGAACGCGGGCTCGGCGAGCTTGGTCTTGCGCGCCTCGCCCTGCAGCGTGAACGCCGGCTGCCAGGCCGCCAGGCCTTCGATCGGATAGGGCGACTCCAGCGTGAAATCGAACGACAGAGGGCAACAGGAGATCGCGCCGAGCATGGTGCGCCCGCGCGCGTTGGCCGCGCTGATCGCGTCGAGCTCGTCGAACACCACGCTGGGGTTGGTGGGATTGTGCAGCAGCGCGGCGACGATCACCGGGCGGCCACTTTCGGCCGCGAGCTCCTCGAGGAAGGCGGGCGTGCTCTGGGCGCCCTTCGTAAGCATGAAAACCCCGCGGCCGCCATCCTTGAGGCTGGTCACCAGCGTGCGCATTTCATTGTCGTCGGCGAGGCGCGAGGGCATGGGCAGCCCGCCATGCCCGTTGTGCGCGGGCGAAGTCGACGTGGCGAATCCGACAGCACCGGCCTGCATCGCTTCGACCACGATCGCGCGCATCTGCGCGATCTCGTCCGCGGTCGCGGCGCGTTTGGGCGCATCCGCGCCCATGACAAACGTGCGCATCGAGGAGTGGCCGACGAAAGCCGCGATGTTGAGCGCCGAGCCCTGGCGCTCCAGCATGTCCATGTATTGCGGAAAGCTTTCGAAATCCCAGCGCACGCCCGCGCGCAGCGTTTCGAGGGCCATGCCTTCGACCTGCGTGAGGTTCTGCATCACCAGCTCGCGGTCCTGCGGCTTGCAGGGCGCAATCGTAAAACCGCAGTTGCCGATGATCGCCGTGGTGACCCCAAGCGCGGGGGAGGGCGTTGCGTACGGGTCCCAGGTCAGCTGGGCATCGTAATGGGTATGGGTGTCGATGATGCCGGGCATCAGAGCGAGGCCCCCGGCATCGATGACTTCGCGCGCGGGGCCCTCGGCTTTGCCCATGGCAACAATGCGCCCGTCCTTGACCGCGAGGTCGCCGCGCTCGGCCGGCGAGCCCAGTCCGTCGTACAGCGTAGCGTTGCGGATCATCAAGTCGTGCATGCTGCTAGGATACCGCCTCCCGCCACCCAAGTCTGCCGCCCGTCATGAAACAGTTCGAGATCCCAGGCCAGGTTGCCGTCATCACCGGAGCCGCGCGCGGCATAGGATTGGCGACCGCGCGGTTGCTTGCCGAGGCTGGCGCGTCCGTCGCCTTGCTCGATGTCGATGGCGATACCGCGAAGAAGGAGGCCGGACGCATCGGCGCCGGGGCCGCGGCGTGGGCTTGCGACGTGACTTCCGAATCCGCGGTCGAGTCGGTTTTCGCCGAGGTCATCAAACGCTTCGGCCGCATCGATGTGCTCGTCAACAACGCCGGCGCGGCCGTGCGAAAACCCGCGGTCGAGCTGTCGATGGAGGACTGGCGCCGGATCATGGACCTGAACCTCGGCGGCGTGTTCCTGTGCTCGCGCGTCGCCGCGCGCACGATGGGCGCGCAGGGCGGCGGCGCGATCGTGAACCTCGCGTCGATCATGGGGTTTTCCGGCGGGATTTTTCCGAACGCTTCCTACCAGGCCTCCAAGGGCGGCGTCGTCAATCTCACGCGCGCGCTCGCGCTCGAGTGGGCGGAGAAGAACATCCGCGTCAACGCTGTCGCGCCGACTTTCGTGAGGACCGACCTCACCGTGCCGATCTTCTCCAATCCGGAGGTGCTCGCCAAAGTTCGGGCGCACACGCCGCTGGGCGTGTTGCCTGAGGTGGGTGACATTGCCGCCGCGATCCTTTATCTCGCGAGTCCCGCGGCGAGATGCGTCACCGGGATCACTCTGCCGGTCGATTCCGGCTATTTAGCCCGCTAGAACTGCTGGCTAGAACAACGACTTCGATTATTTCACAAGGAACAGCGCACATGATGACTCGCACTTTTTTGGCTGCCGCGGCCGGCCTGCTCGCGGCTTACGCCTCCTCCTGCCTCGGGCAGGCGACCGTAAAAGACGGTGTATTCACGAATTCCAAGGGCATGACGCTCTATACGTTCCACAAGGATTCCAGCGCAAAGAGCGCGTGCAACGGGCCTTGCGCCACCAACTGGCCTCCGCTGATGGCCTCGGCATCGGACAAGGCGAGCGGCGAATGGAGCGTCGTCACGCGGGATGACGGCTCGAGGCAATGGGCCTACAAGGGCAAGCCCCTGTACCTCTGGGCCAAGGACCAGAAACCTGGCGACAGGACAGGCGACGGAGTTGGCGGAAACTGGGTGGTGGCGAAGCCGTAGAGGCGCTGCAAAGCTAGTATCCCGCGCCGAAATCCACCAGGTGGTGCGCGGGCTGGCCGGCGCGGATGCGCTCGATGTTCTCGACGACGGGCGCCATCGCAGTACGGGGTTCGGTGAGCGCGGCAGTGTGCGGCGTGACCGTCACCCCCGGATGCGCCCACAGCGGCGAATCGGCCGGCAGCGGTTCCCGGTCGAACACGTCGAGATACGCATGGGCGAGGTGGCCCGAATCGAGCGCACCGATGAGGTCCGGGATCACGACCTGCGGGCCGCGCGCCACGTTGATGATCGCACCGCCCTTCGGCATGCGAGCAAAGGCGGCGGCATTGAGCACGCCGCGTGTCGCATCCGTCAGCGGCAGCAGGCTCACCACGACCTGGCTGCGCGCGAGAACTTCGCCCAACCCGGCCTCGCCGGAGAAACAGTCGATGGCAGCATTTTGCCCTGGACGCCGCTTCCAGCCTGCCACCTTGAAGCCGAATGGCAGCAATTGGTGCGCCACTGCGGTGCCCAGTTCGCCCAGCCCGAGGACGCCGACGGTGCGGTCCGCAGCCATGAATTGCGGCAGGCGGTGCCATTTTTTTGCGGCT